>MHYI01000015.1:2139-2340 GCA_001828295.1 Planctomycetes bacterium RBG_16_41_13
CTTCACGTACCATTCTTTGTCCGCAACATTCTAATATTCCGGTTGTTTCAGCAACAACATTTATCTTTTGTCCGCATATCCCGCAGATAAAATGTACCCCGGTTCCCTCCGCAGGCGACCTATACACAGACGTCCAGACAGACATCATATCTTTTTTCCCAACAGGAGTCATTTCCTTGCCGCAACATACAAGCACCCCGA
>MHYI01000015.1:2418-2740 GCA_001828295.1 Planctomycetes bacterium RBG_16_41_13
CCTCAATAATGCATTTAAATCCGGATTATTGCGGGTTCTCGTTGTAAACCCGCACCAGTTAGTTAACTAATCTTTTATTTTAAACAATTGTTTTATCTTAGATATTATTAAGGGAATTTTAATAGTAATATCTCACCAAAATTATAATTTGTCGTAAGCGGCATCCTCTTCCGAATATCCTTTCATAAAATCTGCCGCAACTGCGTCTTCCCATATCTTATCTTCAGTATCATCCAAAAAAACAATGATAACCTTCTTATCCGTTTTATAAGGGATTTTTTCCAATGGTTCTATTTTTCCGTCGTGACAAATGCCCTGTATA
>MHYI01000015.1:2771-3539 GCA_001828295.1 Planctomycetes bacterium RBG_16_41_13
ATTTGATGGCTTCATAAAGGGTTGTAACGTGAACCCGCACCTTTTATTTTGTTGATTCCGCCATCAAATGTACATGGCACTATTATCCCAATTGTGGTATATCATCAAAAGCCAGAGTTTTAATCCTCACATAATAAGAGGTGCCTTTAAGCGCTTTCAAGTCTTTTATAAAACCCGGCAAATATTCTGTCTTCATTATTTTTCAAGTTCTTTTAATGCATCTTCAAGATTCAGAGGCTCTTCATTTTTAACCTCATTCATTGCCCGTGCCAATCCCTCGTCTTCTACCCAATCAAGGAAACGTTGATAGTCATTAAAATCCATAATTATTTTTGTAATGTGCCCTTTAGTATCAGTTATAAATTCTTTAGCAAACAGAGACTCACAGCATTCATACCTATTTTTCTAAACATGACACATTTTCCTTTTTGTATTATTTTTTTAGTAAATCTCTGAACATTTTTTCATCAATACCTGCTTGTTTTAACATCTCATTAAAGAGATCTTTTCGTATAGTTCCCATTTATCTTTACATTCAAGGATCTTATCTACATAAGGCTTATGATGGAACCTATTAGGGCTTTTGATAAATATTTCTTCACGATCCCTGTAATCTTCTGAATATTCCTTTATCATTTCTAAAATAGAATCTAAGGCTTGTTCTGCGGTATCCATTTCGGTTACTATATCCAGTTCAGGACATTTAGCCATATATTTTCCGTTATCTTTGATAATATAAATATTAAGCAAAGGCATACCTTGAACAAA
>MHYI01000015.1:3730-6858 GCA_001828295.1 Planctomycetes bacterium RBG_16_41_13
CTTATCAATTACTCTTATCTGTTCACATAATAAAACAGAGTCCTCTTTTAGCCCTTCACCACTTGCTTTCACGCACACATGACTCGGCAACAACTCCTTCCGTATTTTTGTTGTGAACGGTATTACAATTGTATGAGGACTATAAGGATTTGCCCTGTCAGTCTGGATGATAAGAACAGGTCTTAATCCGGCCTGTTCTGTACCTTTCACAGGAGACAAATTTGCAAGCCAAATTTCACCCCGTTTTATTTCCACTGTATTAAACCCTGAGATAATTGGTCTTCATAGTCCTCCAATTTCGCAAGATAGTCTCCAATTTCTCTGAGTTTTTCATCATACAATACATCTTTATCCAGTATTGTCACCATAACACGCACAGGGAAACGGGGCAATTCAAAATTGTCCAGATCAATTTTGCCATCGGGCTTCATAATACCTTTTACCGTTTTCAACATTTTCGCTACCTCCTAATATTCCGATTTACTACATTGCGGGTTCAAATTTGCAATTTGAACCCCACATTTTATACTGCAAGGGGTCGCTAACAGTGATTTTTACAATTTATGAACCTCTTGAGTATATATTCCCGCGCAGGCAGGCGTTTCCTCTTAACTATTTTCCACACAGTGGGCAGCAGGAGGAAACCCCTGCCGCCATACAAAATTCCATTATCATCCACACAGGGCGTTATTACTACATAAACCCGTTGGTTCAGGTCGCAGGCCTGAACCCGCCAAGGAGTGTTGCCAATTTGTCTATTCGAATAACAGACCGGAATAGCCGCCCATTTTATGGGCAAAACTAAAAGAAGTCACATTGTTGTTAGTGACTGTCTTGCTGCCAGAAGGGGGATAGCAATCCCGTGCGGATTCGTTTAGCGAAAACGCCATGTCTACTTTATTACCTCCTTTTTTATCCGTTTTGGCACATGTCTAATACCCAAGAGTCCATCAATTGACAAGTCCTCATCGAGTAATGGCCAATGTATACCATAGCCGGAAGCACATATCTTAAAAGTTTTCCGTGCCTGCTGCGTTGCATTGTATAATTTCGAGGATATATCAGACAACCTGAACGAATGTTGTTTCCCGTCTATCTTAAGAAACAGTTTTGTTTCTGTGAATTTGACGTCTTCTACCGTGTGAAATTTTTGCATTATCTTATCCTCTTCTGAAAACTTCCCCATTCGTGAACAATATAATCAAAATTTTCAAAGATAATTTTCTTCACAGTCCTTTTATCTTTATTGTTCATATTGTAGCTATATGCTTCTTCTATTTCAAAGTTTTCCTCGTCAATCCAGTACTTACAAGCCTTATCGCCACTTTTACCATGCACATGAATAGGTTCGTTACGTTCATTAGCATAAAAGAATATTCTCCACCCCATGATTTGCAGTATAGTAGGCATCGCTTATTTTTTATGTAAATAATAGATGAATGGTTTTGGAAACAAGCGGTCAAAAGCCACCACCAAGCGCCGCTTAATTTATCTTTATTCAGACGATAGCCAACTATTTCTCAAAAACAGCATACATCTTTACAGGTGTATACGCCTGACTGACCAACATATTAACGCACGTATCCGCATAAGCATCAGAAACAAAAACGATACCGGGCGGCGATTTTTTTGTTACCCTGGTTCTCAGTTTTAGTTTTCCCACAGGGGATTCAACCATAACCATATCGCCGCTTTTAATGTGCATATCTTTTGCGTCTTTTTCGTTTATTTCTACACAACATTCAGGGGCAACCGAAACCAATGCCCTTGATCTTGCTGAATAAGCGCCATGGTGATTCAGGCTTGCGCCTGTTATTACGATGAAAGGAAATTCTTCTTCTCCTTTCACTTTCAGGGATTTCCCCCGAATCGCAAAAAACGTGCAGGTATTTGATTCTTTTTTTTCCGGAAACAACGAAGGCCGGTGAAATTCTTTTCGTTTCAACCGATCGTAACTTAATGAGGAATAAACAGGCGCTGCCTTTTTTATTTCATCCACAATTTCCGTTACATTCGCATAGGGGAAAGCGTATCCCATCTTTTTTGATACGTCACCGATAATTTCCCAATCGGCCTTCGACTCACCCACAGGAGAAACCGCCCTGTTTAATCGCTGCGTGATGAGTCCCATACCGGTATAAGTCCCGTCCTTTTCGGCAAATGTAGCAGAGGGAAAAATCACATCCGCCTGTTTTGCGGTTTCCGTCATAAATGAATCCTGAACGACAATAAATTCCATATTCTTAACACTCTCTCTTATTTCTTTTCCGTTCGGATACTCTGCGACAGGGTCTGCGCCCATTATGTAAAGCGATTTTATGTGCCCGTTTTTTGCGGCGGCAATCAGATTTGCGGGGCTTTTTGATAAAAGTTCTTCAGGAAATCTTACGCCCCACAGTTTTTCAATTCTCTCCTGATTCGATGCATCGTTGATATCAAGATATCCCGGCAATGATTCCGGAACGACTCCCATATCATTTACCCCCTGCGAATTATTATGATATCTTGCACAGAAGAGAGAAACCCTGCCCGGATGAATTTCACTACGACTGGAAACATCAATCAATGTGCAAAGGTCTAACAGCGTTTTTACGGTATCCTCACCCAGCGGGTCTTCGATAACGTCTTTGCCGTAAACAATGCAACAGTTGCCCGGCTTCGTCAGCAATACGGCAGCGCTGCGTATCATTTCCTGAGAAACTCCCGTCAATCGTTCCGCATCAATTAAACTAAGATTTTCTACTGATAAACGTAAATCGCTAAAATTACCTGTTGAGGACTCTGCCATTTTAACATCAACAAGTTTATCCTCAACAATGACCTTGATTATTGCGTTGAGCAATACATGCTGACTTCCCAAAGAATAGGTTAATCGCGCTTCATTTGGGGCGGTATTTTTAAAAACAATCGTGCGCGGGTTGGCAATCACCACATTTGCGTTATTCAATCTTATCGCCTTCCTTGCCATGCATCCTATGACGGGAAGTGCTTCGGTGATATCAACGCCAAAAAAGAACAGGGCGCTGGCATTTTCGATTTCCTTCAATGGAGCGGCTGCAAACCCGTTTTCAACCGATTTATATAAAACGCTATTTAAGAATGGCGCCCTCATATTTGCTATGTTATCT
>MHYI01000015.1:6925-7194 GCA_001828295.1 Planctomycetes bacterium RBG_16_41_13
TTTCAGAACCGATGCCGCCTATCGCATTGCTGCCATGTTTTTCAATAATGTGTCTCAACGTCTCCGATACCACCTCAATTGCCTCTTCCCACCGGACCGCCTGAAATTCACCGTTCTTTTTTATCAATGGAGTGGTTATTCGTTCCGGAGAATGAATAAATTCATGCCCAAACCTTCCCTTTACGCAGAGATTTCCCTCATTTATGCCCAGTTTATCATCGGATAGCACGCGCCTGACGCTTCCATTTTTTGTATTTAAAACAATGGTG
>MHYI01000016.1 GCA_001828295.1 Planctomycetes bacterium RBG_16_41_13
CCATGCCCAACTCTGTCTGAGCCTTCTTAACATTAGCTATTAACTTCTTTCTATCATAGCTGTTGATAATCTCAGGGAGATTGTCTAAATCTTTTTGGCTCACCACAATCCCAATCCCATGTTCCTTAACCAACTTGGCAGCATACTGAAATTCTTCACTCACTATGATAGGAAGACCCGCCTCTAAGTATGTAAAAAGCTTGGTGGATAATCTGGTCCGATTTTGCCCTTCTAGGCTTGCCCCTCTATCAAACAAATATGCCATCGCCCCAAAATCATATCTACTAAACTCTTTTGGGGCTTTATCAAGCGGCAACCCCCTCTTAAAATTGAAAAAAGAATTCTTTTTTGCCATAAGCAAATAATCCCCAAATAATTGCTTAGTTCTAAATTGATTATAATTAGGAGAAAGATACATATCAAAATAAATTCCCTGTTTTGTAATTGTTTCTACAAGGTGGTGACACTGAGTATCTCCAAAACGCTTAGCAGATACATGAGATGGAGTAACCATTCCCCCATAAACAATATGGATCTTTCCATCTAGATCTGAATATTTTTCGTTACTTTCACTTATGAATTCATCGCAAATATAAGAATGAAATTCCAGCATCGGAATCCCAATGTCGTAACGATCTCTAAGTATCTCCGCTGCTTCGGGAGAATAGCCAAGTATAACACCATCACTCTTCTCGCAAGCGAATTTTTCCGAAAAAAATCCCAGCTCAACATCCCCTTTAGCCCATACTTCTTGCGCATCTTCTCTATAGAGACATAAGCTGGCAACGTCATAAAACTCAGTAACTACCAAAGATTTGCTTAAAAATTTTGCTAAAATAGCGAAATATTCCGTATGGATCATAGACCCGAGGATATGAATTAAATATGGTTGCACCTCTTTTAGGATATTGACCATCATATAGTAGGAGTCATAAACATATACAAAATCAAAATATTTCCCAGCAAAATCTCCAAACAATGGACTTTCTGTGAGAAGCACCGTCTCGAATTTCCCGCTTCTCCTCATATAAATACTCTGACGTACTAGATTAGGAGTGATTCCGGAAGAGACGTAGAGAATTTTTCTGTTATTAGAAGGTTTATTAATGTAAGAGATAAGCCTTTTAACACTCATCCTCTTTTTCTGCTTTCCCGACCAACTTGCAAAAAATCTTTTTATCGTCTGCCTAATAACTTTTTTGAGTCTCTGTATTTTATTAAACTCTATCTTACCCAGAAGATGTCCATAGGCACTATCATCAAGCTCTTTAAGCGCCGACAGTTTTTCTTTAATCTCCCTCTCATTAAAACTTGCCTTAAACATCGACTCTCCTATTATTCAACAATCCTGATCGGCAGAGACCTGTTTTACGCATGCCCCTCCGGGTCGTTTGGCGCAAAGCAAAAGTCCTGTCGTATAATCCATGGGAATAACCTTATTTATAGGTTTCTCTATTAAACCAAGAGTAAAATTAGTCAAGTGTTTTATATGTTTATTATATGCTATTATTTTTGAAACCTTAAGCAGCAGATTCAGCCACAACGGCCGATCGAACTCCCCGTCAAACCATGAGATTATAGAATCCGGCGGTACAATTATGGCGTTAATCTTGGAAACATCCAAAAGTTCAAAACCGATATCTTTACATCGCTTTATAATGGTGCTCGGCAGTTCCATCCCGATGTGGCAGGGCTTGTCTATATGGTTTGTTTTATAAAGCTGCTGATTTTTCTTTGCTGTTTTTATCCAGAAATTTATGCTGTCGGTCTCAATGGCATGAATCATAATGCCTTCCGGCTTTAACATCCTCCACATTTCGCTATACACTTTTTCTTTTGTCTCAAGAAAAGTGTGCCCCAGCACATCGGAACTGACAATTAAATCGAAATAGCTATCGGGGAAAGGGTTATTTTCAATCGAACAATGCACCAGCAAATCGTATAAATCGGTGCGCTTGGCATTTACCAGTGAATTTAAAGCCGCGTCTATACCGATTAATTTACTTGCACATTTTCTATACAATATGGCTAACCCTCCGCCGCCGCAGCCTATATCTAATATTTTTGCATTTGCCTTCTTTTTCAAGTGTTTCTTTATGAATTCAATTCTGTTTTGCGAACATGAAATTTTATTATATAACCCCACCAACGGATTGTCATTTTTTACTACCAGTAAACTATCTGCCAGTTCATTGAATTGCCCCACCCCGCCTCCAACAGTCTTTTCTTTATCGCTAATAAAAGACGGAATGCCACAAACAATTTTATAGGTATGCGTCGATGAGTACAGGATATTTTCCTTTACGGTAAGATTTTCTTTCGTATGCGGGTCGATTAAGTCGTACAATAAACTTTTATCCCCGCCTAAGCCTTTATTCATAGAGGACTTTTTCTGGTGTCACTTTTACTCATAATAAACTTTTTAACTGACCTAATAATATCAACGGCTTGACATTCAACCGGCAATGCCCAGAAACCCAATTTCCTTCTAATCTTAAATGTCCCGTTCAAAATTGCATAAGCCGCCCTTCTTACCCAATTCCACCAGAAAGTAACCTTAGATTCCCATTTCCTGCCGCTGTCCCAAAAAAGCAAGGTCGTTACATACCGTATGACCATAGCCTTTTTATTGTCATTTCTTAGCCATGGGAGGTATTCGGGTTTTACAAAGCCACCAATTTCCAAGAGCTTTTCGGTCGTCCATTCCCTGATATCACGGGGGGCATCAAACCCGAGCCTTACGCTCTCATTGTACAACTCACCGCCTGGATACGGTCTATAAAGCTGCACATTTTGGGTCATCACATACTCCCCTATTTTCTTGAGTTTTTTAATGAAATCAACGGTTTTAAACATGTCCCCTATAGATTCTTGAGGCAACCCTATCATAAAAGAAAATTCACTAATTATCTTATTATCATTGGTAATCTTTGCCGCGTGCTCAACCTGCTGAGTTGTTATGTCTTTTTTTAAATAATCCAATATTCTTTGCGACCCCGACTCCGCGCCAAACCCGAGGAGCACACACCCCAAATTCCTCATTCTTTTTACGACATCTTTTGAAAGGTAAGTATCTTTTATATAATGTGCCTTCCCTACAGTTGACCATGTAAACTTAAGTCCTCTTTCTTCTATTCCATCTAATAATTTGAAAAGCCGTTTCTTATCTACAAGAAAACATTCATCCACAAAACTTATATGTTCAACCCCATATCTATCAATTAGCATTTGAATTTCATCAAGAATTCTTGTTGCAGATTTTCCACGGTAAAGACTCTTTTGGTAATACTTCCCATCCCGGTAAATTGTAGTATTAATACAGAAGGTGCATCTAAATGGACATCCCATACCTGTATGGAGATGCAATAACTTTGTCGTCTTACCTCTCCTCGGGCCATCTCCGGAGATCATGGGTCTATGTAAATAGTCGTCTATGTCGAATAGTTCATACCGGGGGAAAGGCAAATCGTTTAAGTCAATCGGGGTGCGCGGTCCAGTGAAAACAACCTTTCTGTCGGCATCTTTAAACATGATACCTTTTATAGTTGAAAAAGGCTTTAAACCCGAAAGAGCCTGTGCCAATTCTAAACAAGCATATTCTCCCTCTCCAATAACAACCACATCCACTAATGGGTCGGTACATGTCTCTTCCGGAAAGAGGGTGGGATGTGTCCCACCCCATACGAGGGGCATATCTGGAAAGTCTTTACGAATTATAGTTGCCGCTTTAACGGCTGACGGCAGTTGCGTTGTCCTGGCTGAAATACCCACGAACAAAACCTTTCCCCGACTCATCTGTTTCAGCGCCTGATCTAATTCGGCAGATAGGTCAATCTTCCCCAAAAAGCCGTCCAATATCTTAACATGATAACCATTTTCCATTAAGATACTGCCGATAGATAGAAGACCCATCGGTACCCCGGGGCTCGAAGGGCCTATATCCCGCGGTGTCCAATCGGTAGTTACCATCGGCGGCGATATTAATATAATATTTCTATCATTGCTTCGATCAAAGTTTTGATTCATATTTGCCTTCCACAACTTGTTCATAAAAGGCAATTAACCGCCCGATATGCCTTTTCATAGACAGCTCCTGCCTTGCCCTCTTAACATTGCCTCTTAATTTCTCCCGATCATAACTGTTAATAATCTCAGAAAGGTTATTTAAGTCATTTTTGCTCACTACAATACCCATTCCATATTCTTTGACCAACATGGCGCCATAGAGGTAGTTATCACTGATAAGAATGGGCAAACCAGCTTCTAAATATGTGAAAAATCTATCGGATACCCTCATCCCCCTATTTTCTTCAATAAATACTTTTCTTTTATAGAAAATTTCTGCTTTTTTCTCATCATAATAGATGAGAATTGCACCAAAATCATATTTACCAAACTCCTTCGTAGCTTGATCTAATAGCAGTCCTCCATTAAACCTAAATAGAGGATTCTTTTCTGATAGGCTTATATAGTCCTCATAATCCCGCTTTATTCTCCGCGCTACCACATACATATCAAAACAAATCCCTTGCCTGGTAAGTACCTCGATGAGTTTATAATACATGCCGTCCCGTTTGAATTTTTCAGGCGTATGGGATGGCGCAACCATTCCTCCCTGTACAATATGAACTTTACCATCCCTATCGGAATACTTACCGCTGTCCTCACTCATAAATTCATCGCAGGGATAAGAATGAAATTCCAACATCGGAATATTTATGGGGTAGCGACTCTTAATCCTTTCTCTGACCTCTGCGGAATATCCAAAAATAAGACCATCGCACCTTTCGCATGCAAATCTTTCTGAAAATAAATCTAATTTAACATCTTCTTTATTCCACATAGACTCAATATCTTCTTTTACGATTGCGGTGCTTGGGATATCATTGAAATTAAATACAACCTTGGAGTTGCTTAAAAGTTTTGCAAGAATTCCAAAATGGTTGGAACTGGGGGTTGCGCCCTGAACGTGTATCAAATAAGGCTTTGCCTCTTTAATGATATAAGACAGCGTGTAAATAGAATTAAACACATATACGATATCAAAATGCTTTTCTAAAAAATTGATGAATGATAGATTTGTCTCCATGAGAAGAATAGTTTCATATCCTTCCTTTCTCAGGCAAATACTCTGCCGTACTATATTATAAGTAGGGGAACCTGTAACATATACTATCTTCTTTTTATGAGAGGGGCGGTTAATATTGTCAATAAGTTCTTTTACTGTCATTCTTTTTTTATATTCTTCAATAAATTTCATCGGATACTCTTTTATCGCTGCCTTTTGATACCCCAGAATCCTTGCCAGATACCTCTTGATTGTCTGTTCAACGGTTCTTTTTAATACTTTAAACTTATTAAACTCTATCTTTTTGTTTAGAAGATAATCATACATATCCTTATCAATCTCTTTAAGTTCTGATAGTTTTTCCTTAATCTCCTTTTCTAAAAAAATGCCTTCAAACATTTTTTTCACCTCTATTTTTTCGGTTCTACTGACTTTTCTGTGGGTAATAAAACCACAGAGACACTGAGTTTATAAAACAAGTCTTTTAATTCCATCTTTTACTACTGGAGTATAAAAGTTTATTATCAAACCTACCTTAATTTTGGACAGCCTTAAATATGTCAACAGTTGAGCTTCATGTACAGGAGTAATTTTATCTACACATTTAAGTTCTACTACTACCTTGTTATCTACTACTATGTCCATACGATAACCGCAGTCAAGTTTAATCCCTTTATATTCTAAAGGAAGTGGTTTTTGTCTCTCAAAAAGAAATCCCTGTATGTACAATTCATGACAGAAACATTCTTCATAGGCAGATTCCAACAGACCTGGTCCAAGAGTTCTGTGAACTTCAATGGCAGCAGCAATAATCTTATCTGTTAGTTCTTCATTATAGAATATAGCCTTCTCTGTGCCTCCGTGTCTCTGTGTTTTGTTCTGCATTATTTATTATCCCACTCAATTCCCTGAAGAGCCATTTTTTCAAAATATACTAATATCTTTACGTGCTAAATACTTAACTTTTACTGCCCATCTACATCAGCCCTCACAGGTAGAAAATAGAAAGGGGCCGCCTTATGAAATCTCTCATTCTCCCGTACTCAGGGTTTTTATATGCAAGTAAGATATAAGTAATCGGAAATAAGATTGCAGCAGAGAGTAGTTCAATATGGTAATTTCTTATATATTTTCCCATAAAACTGAAAATCAAAAGAATAATCATGCTTGTTAAAAGCGGGAATTTTAGGCATCTTAATATATTTATGGCAGAACCTCCTAATTTCTTTTGAAGGTAATAGAAGAAATAAATAGTAGTGATAGTATTTGCCGTAAGATTGCTGATTACAATCCCAGTTATACCAAATTTAATTACCAAGATTAAGCTTAGGATTACGCTTATCGCCCCATTAGCTATACCGCCATAAAAGGGTATCTCAATCATCCCTATTCCCATTAGAATTGAGGCGCCAGGGCCTGTCAACACATTTATTAAATATGCAATGGATAAAAACCTGAACACAAAGGCCGCTTCTTCGTATCCCGTACCAAGCCAGACGAAAATAATTCGGTCTGCCATAACCGAAGTAAATAAAAAAGCAGGAATTGATATCAAAGCAATGTATTTAAGGGTAGTCTGAAAGACCTCTTTTATTTTCTCTATTCCTGAGCTTACATAACCAGCCGATGCCGCAGGCATAATAGAAATTGCAAAGGAACTAAAAAGGCCCATCATGGCAAAAATAAGCCTGTGGCCTAAATCATAATAAGTTAAGTATCTCAACCCTAAAAAATAACTGATAATAAGTTTGGCGAGCTGAAATTGTACCATAGCTGCTATTCCACCGAGAGCCCCATAGGTGACAAATTTTTTAACCTCGTGTAGTATGCCAAGGTTAAAAGCAAGCGGATTGAGTTTCAGATAAGGGGCTACTTTTGCACAAACTCCCACATAGATGCATCCCGTCATCAAGGTTGATAGACCACTTGCCATAGCTAACCCTTTAATCCCCCATCCCATGTATAGAAAGACTATGCAAAAGATAAAATTGTTGACTACAGATAGCATCTCCACCTTATTGGTTAAATCCATCCTCTCCAGACCATTGAAAAAAGATGAGTACACCTTAAAGATCATATTTATTCCAAAAACTGCGGTATAGAGTACTAAGGCAAAAGAGATATCCCCCCTTGGTAACTTATCTGTCTTTATAAAGACATCTATTATCCAATCCTGATAAATAAAAACGGCAAGGAAGAATATAAAAAAAAGGGAGAGATAAAGAACAAATAGGGTATTGAATATCTGGGATATCTTCGGGTGATTTTCTCGAGATTTGTATTCTGCGGTATATTTCGTCAGAGCATCGCTGCCCATATCCAGAATAACGGAATAAGCCACCAATGCCTGTATAAATGCCCATACCCCATACCCCTCAACCCCTACATAGCCGAGAACAACAAGAGGCAATATCAACCCAACTGGAAGACCCAAGAGTCTGCGCAATAGATTATAAAGGGAATTTTTTGCTATCCTGTTATAAATCTCTTGAGCCAATCTTGGATTCTCTCTTCTCTCGCGGTTTTACTTTCTGTTTTTTATTTTAGAGCTTCCCATTTTTGCATAAATTCATTAAGGCACTTAAACTCAGCCAAAGTCTGCAAAGAAGTCTTTGCCTCTGATACTACAAACCCAGAATATCCCGCATCCCTTAATAAACCCAGGAGATAAATACTGTGTTCGGGTGAATGGTGTATATGCGTATGCCACAGATTAGAACCGTAATAGTACCCTGTTAAATGAATATGTGAAGCCTTTTTTATGAAAGGAATAGAGGCGTCTTCAAAAAAACCGCCGCATTCTATCTGCAGATGCTCCAAATCTAAGCAGATGCCCATTTTAAACCTTCGGTTGAATTTTAAAGGTTCAAGAACGCTGTAAGTATTTTCCATGCAGAGTCGCGTCTTTATATCTTTAAAGACTTTAATAATATCCTCCCATTCGTCTTCCCAATATATATTGTGAAAAACTATGACTTCGGATTTTATATCATCAACAAGTTCGGCTAATAAATCCATTTCAAAACCATCATTAGGTGCATGGACTGCATAACGAAAGGGGAATCTTTTACAAATCTTTTTTACTTCGTTCATATTATGAAGGCATTTAAGATTTACATATAATTCAACTGCAGTAAGACCTGCTTCCTCAATATTTATAAGTATTTTTTCATCTGCAGCACATTTAGCTGCTAATGTTATGCTCATAAATACCGCATATAAAACTTAATAGTCTAAGAAAAAGGTCATCTTTTAAGATGTTCATATAGGTTTCTTATTGTATTATAGAAAGCGGGTATTTTTATAACAGGAAATCGCCTTCCCATCTTGCGGGAATACAATTCTTTTGTCATAACCTCTTCAAGCGAAAATAGCCCCACATCAAGACCTTCTCTCAATTTTATCTCTTCAACAGGAATTGTCAAAGGGCAACAAAAGGCATGTGAATGAAGATTTTTCAAATCAGGAATTATATCTAACCCAACCTTATACATAACCTCTGGTTTATACCCTATCTCTTCAAACAACTCTCTCTCTGAAGCATCTTCTGGTGTCTCACCTTCGTTAATTGAACCGCCTAAAAAACCCCAATGGCCTGGAAAAGCTATACCCTCCTTAAAATCGCGCAATTGCAAAAGCACCTTATCATAAGCATAAGGAAGCACGACAACAACTCCGTTTGCTCTACTGTTATTAATGGTTTTTGTCATTACGCATCCGCCATCTCAGCTAAATTTAGGTACTCAGCAGTAATGAAATGATAATCACCTGTATATCCAGCCTCTTTTAAAACTTCAACCCACTCATCTACATGCAGTATGGTTGTCCCCAACAATGTCCAGTATTTAAAGAGCCGCTTTCCCCGTTCGTCTCGATATGCGCCTAAGGTGATAAAGTTCTTTCCTTTCCCAACACGTTGGATTTCTTTAAGACACGTGATCGCGTCTCTCAAATTTAAAGTATAGACAACACCAATGGCAATAACGAAATCAAATTCTTTATCCTCAAATGGCAACTTAGTAAAATCGCTTTTTACTATATACGGCTTAACTGAAGGCATTGAATTAGCAATAGCATAATCAGATATCTCAACCCCGCGAATCTCCATTTTCGGAAAATGTTCCTTAAAATCATGCAGTAAAAACCCTTTTTCACATCCAACTTGTAGTAAGGCAGAATCTTCAGTCAATCCATAATCCTCACACATTGATTCTACAATATTTTTCCACCGGCCATCATATTTAAATCCTCCATATCCATCATTTCTGTCACCATCATAGTATCTTTTATCACGGTACGAAGCTGCTATTCTATTTCTGATTGTCCTAATGTGCGGGCCTACATAACGCGGCTCTTTTGGCTGCGGGTAATATCTTAAGGCATTAAACTCTCTCATCTTAGCGTCCCTTAGTATCAGCGGTACTAAATATTCATATTTTCAAATGTTAAATTATCTCGAGTTGCTTTACGAATTTCATTTAGCTCTTCAACTGTTATACCCATGATATTTGCTGTCCGCTCACGCTTTCTCGAATCGCTAAAATTGATTCTATCCCATTCATAAACACGTAATATGCTAATATCCTTAGGATTAAATTCAGAACTTTTTATTCTTCCATATCTCCAATCCACCTTATTAGGATCACCTACAATAACATCTAATTTTTTAGCCATATCAAACAGCCTTGTTCCAACTAAAGGATTCGCAGGATAAATCTTGCAATAATCAGCGCCGCAAGTTTCAGCATAGTGTATAGTTTGTAGAATTTCATCCCATGTTTCTCCGGGGAAACCAATAACAAAATTAGCAGCTACATATAGTCCATATTTATGAGCCATTTTAATCATTTCTGGCACCTTTTTTAGGTCTACAGGTTTTTTAATGACCTGTTTTAATATTCGCTCAGTGCCTGACTCAATCGCTATACCAATCATCTGACACCCAGTCTCTGCCATGAGTTTAAATATCTCTTCGTCCATCAGAAACACTGCAACACCGGCTACTTTCCATTTTAAATTCAAATTTCGTTCTTTTAACAAACGCAGCATATCTTTTGTGCGTTTTGTTTGTCCAAATGGGTTGTCATCCTCAATAATAAAGGCTTTAATGCCATATTTCGTTTTCAGGAAAGTAAGTTCGTCAACTACTTTTTCAGCACTGCGCATTCGCCATTTTTTGCCAGAAATGCTTTCTACCTGACAGAAAGAACACCCAACATAGCAACCGCGAGAGGTTAATAGCCGGGCATACGGATAAATATGTACTGAATCAACTCCATACCGAGGACCCGTATTTGTATATGCCGGGTAATCAACTAAGTCATAATTGGGAAGGGGTAATGCGTCTAAATCTTGGACAAGATCGAGAGGTAAGGCAGTGACTCCTCCGTTTTCATTTCGGAAAACAATCCCTTTCTCAGGAAAAGTTCCTTCGCCGTTTAAATAGGCAAGAAAATCCCTTAATACATATTCTCCTTCTCCACGCACAGCATAGTCAATATCTTTATTTTCCAAAACACGATAATATTGAGTTGTAACATGTACTCCTCCAGCGATTGTTACTATATCTTTATTTATCTTTTTTACGATGGCAGCGGCAGTATCCAGAATGGATGCGTATTCTGAAGATAAAACTGAAATCCCCACGCAGTCAGGCTTAAAATCCTGTACTTCTTTCCCGAATTGCTCTTCAGACATATTATAAAACTGGGCATCAACAATTTTTATTTCATACTTGTCCTGAAGCATTGCTGCAAGTAAACAAAGCATATAGGGTGATAAATTCCATGTTGTAGTGAGGTCATATTTATACCAGCGTTGGTTGGGATAAACTAACATAACTCGGTGAATCTTAGATTTTATTTTCATTTCTTTTATCTGCATTTCCTGATCTTACCTGTTTTAACCCGTTGCATAAGCTTTCTAACCAGATATTCAATGTAAGGATTATCTATAACAGGATAACCCCTGTTGGCTTTAGCAGAAAAAAGCTGTCTTAAACGTATTTCTTTAAGCGTAAAAAAGCCGAAATCAAGGCCTTCGTTTAATACTAACTTTTTAACAGAAACTGTTAGGGGACAAATGAAAGAATGAGAAATTAAATTAGCTATTCCCGGTATCCTGTCTATATTTAATCTATGCAAAATCTTTGGCCTGCAACCTATCTCTTCAAACAATTCCCTCTTCGCTGTTTCCTTCGGTTTTTCGCCATCCTCTATGGAACCGCTAAAAAAGCCCCACCTGCCCGGAAAAACAATGTCGGGCTTAAAATCCGTCAGCTGCATAAGCAGCTTATTGCCAACATAAGGCAACACTACCACAACTTCAGACAGTCCATTATCTATATTTTCTTTAAACATTGGCGGAAACAACCCAACCAAACTTAACTCTATTTATTCTTTCACCACCATATTCTTCAAAGCAGGCTTTTCCAACCCGTTTTAGGTCCTCTGAGTAAAGGGTTCTATAATATTTGATGCCTAATAAAACATCCTCTGCCAGCTCTTCTAAGTTAATATTGCGTAACAATTCCCGCATTGCTTCATACATATACAAGCAATTCTTCGGCTCGGCAACCTTGTCCATAATGCTCTTCTTAATCGTATTATAAGCTTTAATGAAGTATTCATTCTGCTCGTTAAGCACCGTGACATCTATGGATATATTGGATTTGCTTTCAAAAATCTCGATTAACTTTTGAATCAATTCTACGCGCTGATATTTGGGATTTTTCTCGGAAATTTTATAGATTATATCTCGAATGGCGGGAAAATACATAACGACCATTATCTTGAGCACCAACTGATGTGTCCTTTTCATATCCTCTGCCGAATAATATTTATTAGAATGGACAGCATAAGGAGGATTGTTTTTAAACACAAACCCATGTTCTTCCTTCCTCTCCCAGTAAGGGGAGCCCGGCAGAAGCATAAGGGGGCTGCAGTTCAATTTAATCGGAGACAGGCCAAGGGCAAATTCAACAGTTCTTTTGAAACTTTCAAAATCGTCTCCCGGCAATCCGTAGATAAGGTCAAAAGTAATTTCCGCCGCAGGGTTTATTTTACGCAAAAGTGCAACTTTTTTTGTAAATACCTCTAAATTGCAGCGCCGATTCATCAGGTTAAGGGTCAGTTCATTAATACTTTGCATGCCAAAAAGAAACTGTTGGTGGGAAAGCTGAAGCTTACTAAGGAGTTCAATAAGCTCTTCATTTAGAAAAGCTATATCCAGAGTAAAAATAGTAGGGATTCTGTTTTTACACGATAGAATCTTTTTCATTATCAATTTGGCACGGGTTGGATTATAAAAGATGCAGGCATCGGTAAATACTACGGAGGCAACATTCGGCCGGTTATAAATTATCTCGATATCCTTTAATACTTGGTCGATTGAAAAATGGTTTAATCCTCTCTGCACATCCCCTTTCCACATACAATATCCACACCTGAAGATACAGCCGCGAGAAGTTTCAATAAAAACACAATGCGATTTATCATCATCCAAATCTATAACATTAGTTTGATACGGAGACGGAACTTTCGATAAATCTTCGTGAATAATCCCCTTATTTTTAATTATATTACCGCTTTTATCTCTGTAAGTTATGCCGACTACTTCGCTGAAAGCTTCAGTTTTCAAGCCGCCTTTGAGCAATAACCTAAATCGCGTTTCTCCGCTCCCGCAGACAATCAGATCAACATCTGGATTGGCCTTCATCATCTCCACAGAATTATATGAAACCTGCGGCCCGCCCCAAATTATGCGCAAATCAGGGTTCATCCTACGCGCAATTTCAGTGCTTTTATGCATTAAAGCATAATTCCAAATATAAATAGAATATCCTATAACATCAGGTTGTTCGGACAAAATCATAGACGTCAATTCTTCCGCGTTTAAAGACGTAGGAAGATTTAATATCTTTATCTCGTATTTTTCACAAATTTCTGGGTCGGCGTCTGCGAATGCCTTAAGAAACGCAGGAGCCAATAAGTCTGCCACGACAGAATTATCGCCGCGAGGATATATCCCCTGTAAATATGCCCCAACTATTACTACCCGTTTCTTACCCATAGCCTTTCCTTAATTTAGGGAATTTTATCGTTATTCAAAGGGTTAAAAGGCCTGACCCATGTAGTTTTAATATACCTTATCTTCTCTCTGCCATGCTTCTTAATGAACAAATCCTCAACCTTTTCTTTAAGACCTTCTCCCAGCGCTTTATAATATTCAATGCCGATAGATATGTCTGTAAA
>MHYI01000017.1 GCA_001828295.1 Planctomycetes bacterium RBG_16_41_13
TATTCCGTGTGTTCCGTGGTTACTTATATCCACTGAATACACGGAATACACGGAAAGAAGGAATGACAAATACGGAGCTAATCATATCCCCGTTTTCACGAGGACAGGTCTTAACGATTAAATTGATAAGTGCCATAAACAGTGCACCCTTTGTGGTTAATTTTAACATAACCTTTTCAAACGACTAAAGTGTTACGTTTTAATTGGGTAAAATAACGAAAGAACGGGAACTATTACGACAGCGAAAAAGCAGCACCTTAATCCACCCTACACGTTTGTAACACCAAATGAAACAACATAGTCTTTGCAAGCATTGTATATTAACCCTGTCAGGGTTGTTTCTTTCATTTACGGTTACAGCAATTCAGGTATCGTTTGTTTTCCCCTTTGAAAGAGGTTTGAGTCTTCTCAGGCTGTGATTGCAATAAGGACATTTTCTAATAAAAAGATACATAAAAAAGAGCAGAATTGCCCATAACCCTGCCGTAAAGAAAAAGAGTATAACATCGCCGAAATCCAATTTGTGAATTCTCTCCGGTACAACGCGCTTTTCACAATAGCGGCAAAAAGCCGTTTCTTGTTTTTTTGCCGATGGTCTGAAGTCAATAACTCTTTTTACATTTTTTAAGGAAATTGTATCGGACATTTTCCTTCCCCACCCAATTCCCTTTAGAATGTGGTTATCGCATTCATACTTTTTAAAGGCATTATGTATTTGCTTACATTTTCCTGCCAGAAATAATTCTATGCGAAAACCTTTCGGGGGCTTCGACCGGTAATATTTTTTTACCAAAAAATGTTCCGGGTCATTGAATATTGCTATAGCAACCGTCTTGATTTTTCCCAAATCTATCATATGTGTTTTTTATGGAAGTGGTACGACGTTAACACACCACATGCCCAATCTAATGACGGGGAGAAATTTTTTATAACATCATGCTTCCTGTTTTCTTTAAGGAAGAAAGATATCAGGAACACTTGTGTTTTTTGAAAAATCCAAGGGGCATTTAAAAACAATGTTGCCCCATTAAGGGCGACCTGTTTGTAGTGCAATAAAAATTAATAACTCTGTAGGAGGTGACCTGAATGTATGCTTGTTGGGTTTGGCGTAAAAACCAACGCTTAATCCCCCTTACTCATAATTTAAACGCAACTAATTCGAGGCATGGTGGTTGGGTTTCGTGCCTCAACCCAACCTTCATAACCAATAACAAAACGCCTTCCCACCTGTCCAGTGAAAATCTCATCCAACACAAGGGCGTCAACAAAGTCATTTGTTGATTATACAATCAATTTATGGTTCTCCAACAACCATAATTTCAGTATCCAGCGAATAGCCTGATTTTTCTTTCACCGCTTTCTGTGCGTATTGAATTAGCGCCAAAACATCGTTTGCCTTAGCGTTTCCCAAATTAACGATAAAATTTGCGTGTTTTCGGGAAATTTCTGCGTCGCCAATGCGCATTCCCTTCAGCCCCGCCTGTTCTATCAATCTTCCCGCCCCAACATCCTCTATTTTCTTAAAAACTGAGCCGCAACTGGGAAATTCCGGCAATTGAGGCTGTTTTGTTTTGCGCCACTCCCGATTCGCTTCCATAACTGATTTTATTTCTGATTTCGGTTTTTGTGAAAGCTGGAAGGCGACATCAAGCACAATATCTTTCTGTTTATGCAAGATACTCGTATCATATCCAAACCGGAAGTACTCACCATCAACCGTTGTACTATTCCCATCTTCCGCGAAAATACGGCTCTTGCTGACTATTCCGGAAATAAATATGGTGTGTTTCCTATCAGGAGATAAAAAATGCAGATTTTGCCATAGCGCGCCGCCTACAGTACTCGGAATATCCACAAAATGCTCAAACCCTGATAGTCCTCGTTGATAGCATAGATTAAGAAGATCGCCAATAATCGCGCCACTTTCCGCAACCAATTTATTCTTTTCAAGGAAGGTCGTTTTGTTTGCAAGATTTCTGATCACAAGACCGCGAAATCCCTTATCGGTAAATAAGATATTTGCACCGCAGCCAAGCAGGAAATAAGGGGTTTTTATGCGCTTTGCCTCTAATACCGCGTGTGTTAATTCTTCGGTGGTATGTACTTCAACAAACCAATCAGCGGGACCGCCTATTTTATAAGTAGTAAAAGGGGAGAGAGGTATGTTTTTTTTCAGGTTTGGTATGCTGAGTACCATTTGTTGTTTTTATTTTACTCTTTCTGTAAAAGAGTGTAATTTGTCAGGTTTTAGTATTTGAGAAGAATGAATCGTGCGGGTAGGCAGGTGTTATTTTTTATATGAATCCAGCAAAGCAGCGAGGTCTTTGTCCTTTTGCCCTGAGGTTTCAAGGATATTTCTCACCTTCCCAATAAAAGTGTAACCTTCTTCAATTTTATCTCTTAAAAGTAGTTGTACAACCAGTGTGAAGGTAAGTTTTTCGATGATTTTCCCGGCATCTGGTATATTTAAGGCAAACATTTTTTCTTTTAACTCTAATTTTTGGTAAAGGATATCCACCGAAGGAGTAAGCGTGCCGGTAAAGTCATCAAACAGTGCGTTTTCTTTTTGGAGATTCAGCACGTTGGCGGCAGCATCAATTACGGTAACGGTCATAGGCGCTGGCCCGCAGAGATAAAATACGATATTGGGGTCAGGGGTAAGGTATTTATTGAGTAGCGGCCCGATAAATCCCTTCTCCCCCTGCCATTGTTGCTCCTGCTCATCGATGTATCCCTGCTTTTTAGCAAGTTGTTTACCCTCATCGGCAAGGCTCAAAAAGCACTTCTTATCTATTTCATTTAACATGGCAGGGTCATCATCGCGAAACGCACCGGAGAGTACAGGAATGAATTTAAAATTGGGGTTTTGCATTTGCCACTTTAACCATTTGGGCAAATACATCATTGGAATATCCTGGAGTCGCCTTTCTCCCAGGAAAAATATCGCCTTCTCCTGCCTTTCGTCGATGAACCATTGTTCCAATAACGCCAATATTGGTGCAAGACCTGCCCCTCCAGCCACAAATACCGCAGTGTGTGGTTCTGTTTTCAGAGAAAAATGGCCGTAAGGTCCTGTAAAATGTATTTTTTCACCGAGAAAGAAATTCCACAAACTCTGTTCCTGGATATAGTGGTGCACACAGCTAGGCCCAATACATGGGGCGCCACCGCTGTCCACCGATTTTGAAGGATCTACCGGCGCCAATCGAACAATGAGTTTTAGAAGGTCCGGTTCGTATGAAGCGAGCGAATACCCTCTGTACATGGTATTCCCCGGCTTATAAGGGATAAATTCTTTCCCCAGATTTTCACACGCCTTCTTTATATGGGTTTCATATTTCTTATAATGTTCCTCCACAAAATCTTCCGGCAGCATTAACTGAATATATTGACCGGGTTTATACGCAATAGGCTTTGAAGGTTTAAGCCATATTTCCATTTTATCACTGGTGATAAGAATCTTTTTGACTGCCCTGGCTGTGTACTTCTTTACGTGGAGGGCATCTTTTGACAGGTACAAACGAACATCTTTCTCCACCCGCACCTGACATGCCAGACGTTCATAACTATCTCCGATGCCATCTTCCAGAAATTTTTTTGCATTTTCCCGGGAACGCATATCAAAATGCGGCGTTTCAACGGCCGTATATAAGCCAACATCGGTATAAAGTTTTACTTTACACTGACCGCATGTTGCCATTCCCCCGCACGCAGCCGGGATATTAAAGCCATTGTTTTGTAATAATGATAAGAGCCTTTCCCCGCCTTCAATATTCAGCTCTTTCTTAAACTCATCATCACTTATAACAGTTAGCTTTTGTTTCGCCCCGCGTCCGAAAAACTGGAAAACGATCTCGCACACCAGACTTAATGCCAGTACGAGTACGGCAAGAATACCTGCGCCTAAAAATAAAGGGGTAAGCATATTTACTCCAACCTAAAAAATACGAATCATTCCAATGCCGGTAAATATAGCGGCCATTATGCCAAGCAAAAGGATTGCTATTGTATCTTCATCCCATGCATTTGTTGGCACAAAGAGACGCTGACGTCGCAACAATGCAAGCCAAACAGTAACCATTAGCCAGTGAAGTCCATACCCAAACGCAGTAAGGGTTGAAACCATAAAAGATGCGCCTGTAGGAATGGTAAATGTAGCGCTGGCAAGTACAATACAATTTACGGTAATAAGTTCTAGAAACTGCCCCATTTGTTCATATGCCGTCCGTGCAAATTTTCTCAGCATTACACTTAATGTTTGCACAAATACAGCAATGGTTACAATAAATACTGTCAGGTAGAAGATTTTCTCCAGCCGTATTGGCATGAATGAATATTTTGCTAAAACATCGCTTCCCATTATCAACACTTTATTATATACCACCCAGTTTAAAGCAGTAGAAAGCGTCATAACGATAATTACGGCAATCCCCATTTTCCATGCCGCATCTATTTGCCGTGATTTGTTGAGCAACGGGCATATGCCTAAAAGCTTGCTGAGCACTATACCATCAAAGAAAAGGGCATTCATTAATATTGGCAAAAAAATGAGAAACTGCGTATGCAATGTCGGGCTTGTACGAATGTGCACAATGATACTTATAAACAAACACACGCCCAGCCCTATGGTAATTAACGATTTTCTGGAAATTCCGAACTTTGAACGCGAGACAGGAACAGGGGATACTCTGCTCTCAGCCGCCGCACACTCGCACGAGGCCGCTTCCTGATAGACAATCCTTGCCTTGAGTAAGAAGGGGCGCATCAAGAGGCGAAATCCCGCCAATGCGAAAAATCCTCCCACGGGAGTTACCATTAACACGACGCGGGGAAACGTTTCCGGAATTACGGAAAAACCCATAACCGTGCCAAAACCTAGCGGTTCCCGCAGAAAGGCAAGCAACACCAGCGCGAACGCATATCCCATACATGCCTTTAAAATCTTTTTCTGCGCCTCCCAGAATGGTACCGTTAACCCTTCAGAAATTACGGCAAGCACTATACAATTAGTGGTAATAAGATCGATATATGCCCTGATACTCGCAGCCACCTCCGGCACAAACGCCTGGGCAAATAGTGCAAAAATGGTCACAAACACCGATACAATAATCATTAAAAGCGAAATCTTGTGATGTGTTCCGGCTATAGTTATTAATCTTCTGAACGGATAAATTAAAGAAAAACTCCCCATTGCCACAAACAACACACCAAGTCCCATCGTAAGAGAATTTTCGAGTTTATTCGTTACCGCCAAAGCAGAACAAAACCCTAAACCGGCGCCTGCGGTTAAAATAAGATTGTCTCTTAAGAAAAATTTAGAAGTTTTTCGTATATGTCGCTTTAGTCCTGCCATTTCTGTTCTCCGGATTTTCCCCAAAATTCCTGTACCGCGTCATTGATAAACTCCTCAATACCCCTGCTTGTATTGGTAGCACCGGTTATAGCATCAAATTCATTATCACCCGTGGCTTTCCGCTCCTTAACCATCTTGATTTGCGGTTTTAATTTCATTCCAATGAATTGTTCTTTAAACATATCTTCCGTCATTCTTCCGCCAAGCCCCGGAGTCTCACTGTGATCTAATACCTCTACCCCTTTCAGTGTTTCCATGTCAGGTTTCAGGCAAATAAAGAGAGACATGGCGCTTGATTTATTATATCCATATCCTATCCTTGACCTGATAAATCCCATACCCTGTAATTCCCCGCCTTTGATAAATTTATAGACCTTTCCCTCTTCTTCTGTCTTTACACCGACGACTTCGGTCTCTTCAACGGTTATCGACGTATCAAATACTTCCCTTATATTATCTTTATCATACCCTTTGATAGTAAAACCCATGACGGTTTTTTCTGTTGTACGGTATGGAATTCCAAAGATATCAAGAACAGCACGTTTTTCCTTTATTTCATGATATGCGGCAATTTTCGGCGCTGTATAAAAATATACCAAAAACAATCCGGTACACGGAATAAACGCAATGAAAATAATCGAGAAAATACGGAGTATAAACGTCTTAAATTCTTCCATAAATTATGTTTCGCTAAAACTTTGTGATAGTTAAATTAGAGGTTGTAAACTATTTTGCCGTTATCTTTTGTTATTTCAGGTACGGTATCTTATTTTTACCATTAACGATTGAATGGGTATTGCAAGCAAATTCATAAGCAATATGGCATACATTGCCCCTTCAGACAGTGTGGTATAATTTCTTAGCAACACGGTGATAAATCCACACCCTATGCCATATATCCATTTCGCCTTCTGATTATAGGTTGCGGTAATAGGATCCGTAATCATAAAAAAAGCGCCTAATACTAACCCTCCGCTCAGGAGTTGAAAAAGAGGCGGGGCGACATTTTCCTTTGACAGAAGACAAAACATGCCTGAAAAGAGAAACACGCTGCCAAAATACGACACCGGCAATCGCCAGTTAGCAACCTTCATTTTTACCAGCCATATGCCGGACAATATAAGCGCTAACCGGCAGGTTTCTCCTAAAGAGCCATTCGCAGTGCCTATGAGCAGGGAAAAATAAGAAGTAATGGTGCCATCTGCCTTAAACTCGGAAAGAGGTGTAGCGTGTGTAATGGTATCAAGCCCATACCGCAAGGTATGAAGATCAGGTATGCCGGCAAAAGGCATCTGGTATCCGGTCGCCAACAGTGCCGGAAAACATATTGTCAGGAATAACCGGCTAAACAGTGCAGGATTCACCAAATTGTGCCCAACACCACCCAATATATTCCTGAATATAATTGCCATTGCCGCGCCTAAACCTATCAGCCAGAGAGGCGCCTGAGGGGGCAGAATGGCGGGAACGAGCAGACACGAAACAAACCCTCCCTCGCTAATGTGGTCTTCCCTGGCAATGATTGCCCATATCACATCAACAGCAAACACGCCAACGACAAGAGAAACAATCAATTTCGAAATGACACACTGCAACCCATAGAAATACATCGCAGGAAACACCCATCCTATTGCCAACGCAATAAGCACAGCGCCCATAAACTTTTTCGTGTCCATGTTGCTTCGGATGAAGGGCTGTGTCTGCGCTGTATGTTTTGAACTGCGCAACAAACCGTCAAACGCTCCAAAAATTGCCCCAAAAAGAAAATTGACTGCTCCGTGGGTATGGATAAATGATTCTATCCTGTCAAGATTCTTATTAAGGGGCGGTTCGAATTTATTGAGTAATTTCTTCATGATTTTTGTTCATCCGGCAATTTACATTCCTTGATGATCCGCAACAATTCAATTTTTGAAGGGCATGCAAAACTGCACAGACCGCATTCAATGCATTTTTCTAAATCATAACTACGCACCTTCTGCTTTTCTCCTTTGTTATAGCAATGGTAGTACAAAGCAGGTTCTAAATTAACAGGGCAAATATCATCACAGAAGTTACAATATACACAGGCTCGTAATTCCCCAAGCAAATTAGTGGTAAAGTGCAGCCTGTCCGTATTGATCATAGGAAACATTACTTTCTTATCCTGCGCCGCCAAGACAACAATGTCATTTACCGTCCAGTCAATTTTTTGAGCAAAATCTTTAATTTCCATTCCTCTTAACGGACCGTTTATAAACACACGATAAGGGGCGGTCTCCTTCACCCTGTTTTTTAGTATTTTTTCAAGGGTTGTTCCCAACTGCACCTTGATAAACTCATTTTCCTTAAGACCTGTGCCCGAAAGGGCAATAAAGCGGGAATTTACACTCTTATTAAGAATGCGGCTTTTGTGGATTGCCAATGCCGTTTGCGCGTCGAAAACGAGAATACCCTGTGACAGCGTATCCTGCCCAAAGTTTATATCTTTGTTTAATATGGCTTTTGATAATACCACCGGGTCATCGTAAGGATATTTCGCATCTATGACAAAAACTTCCAACCATTCGTTCATACCCGCGTATTCTTTTGCTGCTGAAATATGTTCGGTTTCGTTATTGATAATAACAACAGAGCATTTTGCCTCCGGGAAGAGAGTGGACTGCAACTCTTTTATTTTATCAAGGAAAACCGTTGTTTTATGTCCCAATGTTACCCAATTAGGTAATGCCCATGGTTCCGTGGGGCATAGGGTAACAATGATGTGTTTCACCGATTGTTCCGATGGCAGGGTAAAATTGAATACTTCAGGGGGGGTGTCAGACGAAATTTCCTCAACAATATTACAAAAACGTATTTTGTAGGCGTCAAAAAGATTTACGCCACCCTTGAAAACCATGTTTTGTTTTTTTCTGATCACTTTCTTACTTTTTCAAATAAAATAGAAGCTCTTAGAAATTCCGTAAAAGTGTCCGGATAAAATATCAATCCAGACATCAGAAGTCAAGGTAATATTTAAGAACTAAATTATGCCGCCGATTGAACGGATGAAAACAGAACACATTATTTGCTTATATCAATAATAAGCGGTATTTCTCCGCAATCAGGGAATTTATGGCACTTTACACATTCTGACCATATTTTTTGAGGGAGCTCCGCTTTTTCTATCCTGCAAAACCCGCATTTCTCAAAAAATTCCGGCGAATACGTAAGAACAAACATTTTGGCGATGCGGAGTTCCTTTGCCTCCTGCATACACGCCAATACGAGTTTTCGCCCTATCCCTCTCCGCTGGTGTGAACCCCGAACTGCCAATGATTTTATTTCCGCAAGGTCTTTCCAAAAAATATGCAAAGCGGCGCAACCAATTAATTGGGTATCCTCCATAAATACATAAAAATCCCGTATATTTTCGTAAAGCTCACTGAGGGAACGCGGCAACATTTCATCCTTTGACGCGAAGCCGTTGATAAGCTTATATATCTTCTCTACCTCTTCTATTGTTGCTTTACGCAATATTAGTTTTTTTTCTTTGTTATCAGCCGAGGACATCGTATTTTCTCACCCTAAAATCTACGCCCAATTCCACTGCAATTTTTCTACATTTCTCTATATCAATACCGGGCATTTCTACAACAGAGACCTGAACATTTGGAATAACCTTTTTCGCATCTTTAACAAACTGTATCATAGCAAAATAGGCTTTCTCGCCAAATACCGGTTTGCAGATCGCAGCATATTTTTCCGCAGTTTCCGCATTTAAACTGATGCAGATGGTATCAATAATGCCTTTTAATTCATTCGCTATTGGCCTGCCATTGATAAGATCCCCATGGCCGTTTGTATCTAGCCGGATGCGTTTCCCTTTTGATTTTAAATCCGCAGCAACGGCTTTTAAAACTTCCAGCCGTTCGGTCGGTTCTCCATAACCACAAAATACCACTTCATCATATCTGCCAGGCTCTCCTATCGACTGCAGTACTTCTTCAATTGTCGGTTCCCGCTTTAAATGCAGATTATGCCCCTTCACAAAGGGATAGGTCGTCCTCATGCAAAATGAACACTCCATAGAGCATCGGTTCGTTAAATTTATGTAGAGAGAATTTCTGATAGCGTAAGCTATTTTCCCCTCCGGTTCAGGCTCCCCTATGCCGAATAATGTGTACGCATTAAAAGAAGTGATGCGTGCAATATCTTCGGGGGAAAGCCCGTATATTTCAGCAAAAACGGGAATAACAAAGGATAAATACGACGGTTCATTACGCTCCCCTCTTTTCGGATGAGGTGATAAAAAAGGACAATCGGTCTCCAAAAGAAGCCTTTCGACAGGAACAGTTTTGGCAATATCCCTCAAATTTTGCGCATTTTTAAAGGTAATTGGCCCGGCAAAAGACAAAAACAAACCCAGATCCAGGCACGCATTTGCCGCTTCAGCCGTTCCGCTGAAACAATGAACAACCCCCTTTAATGCACCGTTTTTATATGTATTCAGAATTTTTAAACAGTCATCACTGGCTTCGCGACAATGTATTATCGCCGGAAGATTATGCTTTTGGGCAAGCACAAGGTGTTTACCGAATAATACTTGTTGGTCTTCATGGGAACTCTTGTTACGGTAATAATCAAGACCCGTTTCCCCAACCGCAACTATTTTTGATTCACCAAACAACGACTCCAGTTCATGCCATGTTTGTTCTGAAACTTTTGAGGCCTCATGCGGATGGATTCCAACGCTTGCATAGATATTTTCAAAACGATGCGCTAAAGCAATGCTCTTTTTACTCGTAGAAAGGCTTGTTCCCACATTAATAATACTTCCAACGCCCGCCTCTCCGGCGCGCAATAAAACAGCGTCCAAATCTGTTTTATATTCCGGAAAATCAAGATGTGCGTGAGTATCAATAATCATCATATTATTAAAATTCTTTACCAAAAAAGCGCCACTTAAAAACATAACCTTGCGGCGATATTATCAATATCCCTTAAACGCCATGGAACAGAAACGGGTTCATCGTTCATCAAAAACACTGCTACTATAGTCAAACAAATTAAGATTTATAAATTTCGAATAAACTGTTACCACTTTTCGAAAAACAGGTACTTTTAGCTACATGTTTTTGTAAACGCATTTTTATAGAGTGTAATTGCGGGATGTTTTTTTGCAGGCGGGTAAAAAACAGAAACCACATCAAAACGCAAATCTATGCCCTCTACCTTTTTTTCAGCAATATAGCGGAAAGCCATCTTTATAATTTGCTTTTTTTTTGCCTCTGTTACGGCTAATTCAGGAGGTCCGTAACTATCGGATCCACGCGTTTTTACTTCTACAAAAACAATGGAACCACGTTCATAGCAAATAATATCAATTTCTCCGGTCTTACGCCGGTAATTCCTCTGTAGTATCTTATATCCCTTTTTTTTCAGAAATTTCGCGGCGACAACTTCTCCCTTTTTACCGAGAGCTTTCTTGTGCGATTGTACGTCACTGGTTTTTTTGAATATATTTTTCAGAGAAAAAAGGTAGTAATTTAGTTTTTTGAAAAATCCATCCATGGGGAATAGCTGAAAGACATGGCAAAAGCCGCTGTATTTTTGTAACCGGTATCCCTTCCGCACTAAAGTGCGAAGTTAATGGAGGTAAAACGTGTCCCCGGCGCCGGTCGGGGATGTGTACGAATTTCTTATGATCCCTGTATATCCTTAATCGGTCTCTTTTTTTCTTTCAACCGGATACCTTTACTGGTTCTTTCCCTCATGTAATACAACTTGGCGCGCCGTACTTTCCCCGATTTTTTCACCTTCACATCCAAAACCTTTGGGGAATGGATGGGGAAAACACGCTCTACGCCTTCTCCCTGAACAATGCGTCTTACGGTAAAGGTTTCCCGTATCCCTCCGCCATTTTTTGCGATTACCAATCCGCTGAATATCTGCGTACGTTCCTTTTCTCCTTCTTTGATTTTGATCGAAACATCTACCTGATCGCCAACAGAATATTTTGGTATTTCTGTTTTCATGTTTTCTTTTTCTATTACGTCAATAACATTCATAGTCACGCTCCTCCTAATTATTACAGGGTAAATATAATACTATTTCTTGTTTAATAAATCGGGCCTTTTTTCCCGTGTCCTTTTTTCAGCTAAAGATCTTTGCCATTCCTTTATTTTTTGATGATGACCCGAACGTAATATTTCCGGAACTATCATGCCTCTATATTCAGCAGGACGGGTATATTGAGGATACTCCAATAACCCGTTATGAAAAGATTCTTCGGTTATTGAGTTCTTATCTCCCAAAACACCGGGTATCAGACGAACTATCGCGTCAATAACTACCATTGCCGATAGTTCTCCACCTGAAAGAATATAATCGCCGATGGACAACTCAAACACATCAAGGCCGGTTCTGATTCTTTCGTCAAACCCTTCATAGTGGCCGCATATCAACATAAGATACGCCTCTTTTGCCAATTCTTTAGCGATAGTTTGTGTAAAACAACGCCCTTGCGGCGTTAGTAAAATTTTTTTAGCGGGTATGTTAGTTTGCCGCTCAATCGCTTCTACCGCATTGAAAACGGGTTCCGGCTTCATGACCATCCCAGGCCCCCCGCCATAGGGTCTGTCATCTACACAACGTTGATTTTCCGCATAGTCTCTGATATTGAAAATATTGTATTGTACAATGGCCTTTTCTCTGGCGATTTTCAAGATACTATGCCCCAGTACGTTTTCAAAAATACCGGGAAACAATGTCAGGATATCAATGCGCATGTATTATTTTTTAAACGCAATACCAAGTTTTTTAAATATGCTGGCAACCGTTTCCGTTGGTTTTGCCCCAACGCTAAGCCAGTAATCAACCCTCTCTCTCTTCAGAGTCACCTGTTTTTCGCTGTTTGATTCCATAGGATCATAAGTGCCTAAATTTTCAATAGCCATGCCATCCCGTTCCTCATGTGCATCGAACGCGCCAATTCGGTAAAAGGGCCTATTTTTACGTCCCATTCGCATCATCCTAATTCTTACTGCCATTTTTTCTCCTTTTAGATAAAATTACCGTATCATACCCTTGCCAAAGGGCATACCCCCGGAAAACATCCCCTTTTTCTTCAGACTCTTCTCGTTTCCCTTAAAATGTTTCATTAGTTTTTTCATCGATTTAAATTGTTTAAGCAGTTGATTAACATCCTGAACGGTCGTCCCGCTGCCTTTGGCTACGCGCTGCCTTCTGCTTCCATTTATCATATCGGGGATCAAACGTTCCTTAATCGTCATTGATTTGATAATCGCTTCAACCTTTTCTAATTGTTTTTCGTCAAAATTAAGTCCGTCCATCTTGTTCCCCAAACCGGGAATCATACCCATGACTTCTTTGATTGGCCCCATTTTTTTTATCTGTTGAAGCTGCACGAGAAAATCTTCCAGGCTGAGCGTATCATTTTGTATCTTCCGGCTAAGGTTCTGCGCTTCCTCAAAATCAATGGCCTGCTGTGCGCGCTCCACCAGTGAGACTACGTCGCCCATCCCCAATATTCTGGAAGCCATCCTATCCGGATGAAACTCCTCAAGACGGTCGAGTTTTTCGCCAATGCCCACGAACTTAATAGGTTTTCCAGTAACTGCCCTTATTGAAAGCGCCGCACCGCCCCGCGTATCACCATCAAGTTTAGATAAGATCACCCCGTCAAAACCTAATTGCTCATCAAATTCCCTGGCGCTATTTACCGCGTCCTGGCCTGTCATTGCATCACAAACAAAATATATTTGATCGGGTGTGAGTGTATCTTTTATCTCCCGCAATTCAAGCATCAGTTCATTGTCGATGTGTAATCGCCCTGCAGTATCTAAAATTACCACATCATGTCCGTTTTCTTTTGCATATTTTATCGCTTCACTACATATCTTTATTGGTGGTAAATCTTTTTCAAAATATACCTGTATGTCTAGTTGCTTGCCCAGCGTCTTTAATTGTTCAACGGCCGCAGGGCGTTGTATATCCGCTGCGACAAGCAACGGCTTTTTTCCTTTCGAAAGCATCAGCTTGGCAAGTTTACCAGCCGTTGTTGTTTTACCGCTGCCTTGCAAACCCACCAACACCACAACCGTCTGCCCCCCTTCCCTGAAAGGAATAGAGGTATCAGACTCCCCCATCAATTTAATCAGCTCGTCATGGACAATCTTGACCACCTGCTGGCCCGGCGCAACACTTTTAATCACCTCTTCACCCACAGAACGCTCGGTAACCTGCTTAATGAAGTTTTTTACTACTTTATAATTAACGTCCGCCTCAAGCAATGCCAGACGCACTTCGTGCAAACCGTCCTTAATATTTCCTTCGGTTAATCTTCCCTTCCCGCGGAATTTACCAAGAACACCTTCCAAACTATTTGTGATTGATTCAAACATAATCGAACGATTTCAAAACAATACTTACCTTATTAAAACAGTGGCCAGCCTAAAGCCTAATAAAAATATTTGAAAATAAATCTTTGACGTTTCCTTTTAGCGACGTAACTACGCAGTATAATTTTACTGATTCGTAATAGCAAGATAACAAAATAATACTATAAATTTTTCATTTTATAAAATAATACAAAATATTCAAATGAATTTTATGAATGCCGTATAAGACGACATGGGGTTTAGCTATGTAAGTATGGGTGTTCAGTACGTTTGATTTTACGGTTACGTCGAATATTTCTATTGCACAAGATTTGTTGGTTTGCTAATATTTTCCGATTGTGTGATTATGTTTCACATTATTTTTTTATATTTGCAGGCGCTTTTTTATTGAGGAGATAACAATAGCAATGAAAAGCAGTATTCATCCAAATTATATAGAGTCAGTTGTAACATGTGGATGCGGTGAAACATTTAAAACCAGAGCCACAAAACCTAAAATTGCCGTAGATATATGCTCAAAATGCCACCCGTTTTATACGGGGAAACAAAGATTTATTGATAGTGCCGGCCAAATTGACCGTTTTAACAAACGATTGAAAAAGAGCAAAATAATTCAAGACCCAGGTACAACAAAATAATAGTGCTATTGATGAATAAAAACTTATTAAAAAGATTGGAAGATATGCAAAAACGGTATAACGAGCTGGAAAACTTGCTGGCCGACCCGCAGGTTATCGCTGATTCCGGCCGTTATATATCCCTTATGAAAGAACACGGATGCCTTTCTAAAATAGTTCATAAATATACCCAGTTGACAAAAACCTATATAAGAAAACAGGAGGCGGAAAACCTGTTATCTGACGGGGAATTTGCAGATATGGCACGCATGGAACTGGATGAACTGGAAGGCCAGGAAAATGCAATTATCGATGAAATCAAGGAATTATTTATTACCGAAGACAAAACCGCCAATAAAAACGTTATTGCTGAAATCAGGGCGGGAACCGGGGGAGAAGAGGCAGCCATTTTTGCGGCGGATCTGTTTCGCATGTATATTAAATATGCTGAAAGACAAAATTGGAAAACAGAGCTGTTTGATTACAACGAAACTGATTTAGGTGGTTTCAAAGAGGTCACCTTTTCCATAGAAGGTCGTAATGTTTACCAAAAATTACGTTTTGAAAGCGGCACACATCGTGTTCAGCGGGTACCGCAAACGGAAGCAAGCGGCAGGGTTCATACTTCAACAGCCACGGTAGCCATCCTTCCTGAAGTTGAAGAGGTAGAAATTGACATTAATCCTGCAGATATCCTGATAGAAACATTCCGTGCCTCCGGGCCAGGGGGGCAAAAGGTAAATAAGACGAGTTCCGCCGTCAGGATTACCCATATCTCCACCGGTATTGTTGTAAAATGTCTCGATGAAAAATCACAGCATAAAAACAAAGCAAAAGCAATGCGCATACTACGGAGCCGTTTGTATGAATCGATTGAAGAAAAAAACCAGCTTGAACGGGATCTGGTAAGGAAAATTCAGATAGGAACCGGCGATCGTAGCGAAAAAATTCGCACGTACAATTATTCGCAAAACAGGGTCACCGATCACCGGATAAATTTTTCCGTGTATAATCTTGAACATGTCATGCTGGGATATTTGGACGAAATTATTGATGCCCTTGCTAACCACTACCGGGAAAATCAATTAAGACAGTTAATCACAAGTACATAACCACGTTAAAAATATCCCGGAAAATAAAGGGTTCCCTTTAATACCTTTTTTAATAACAATTTAGTTTTTTGAAAAATCCGTCCATGCGTTAACCCGTTGCTTCCGCATGGGGAATAGCTGAGAGGTATTTTCTCACGTGAAACCTTCTTTTCCTTTTGTTTCAAATCCCAATGACAAAAGTACTAAAGGAGAAAACACGACGTCCAAAACTAAAAACACCGTCGGAAATATCATTCAATGGGCAACAAGGGAATTGCAACGTTCCGGCATTGATACTCCCCGTTTGGACGCAGAGGTTATACTGTCACATCTGCTGAACTGTGACCGCATACCATTTCACACACACCCCGACAAACCCGTACAACGCATAATAGCATCACGCTATAAAAAGGCCGTTCAGAGAAGAGCAAAAAGGGTACCGCTCCAATACATTACCAACCATGCAGAATTTATGTCTTTAGACTTTTATGTTGACGAAAGGGTACTTATACCGCGTCCGGAAACGGAATTACTTGTAGAAGCGGTTATTAAAAAGGCGAAATATTTCATACATGAAAATGAAATTGTAATCATTGACATCGGAGTTGGAAGCGGGAATATTGCAATTTCCCTTGCAAAAAACATAAGCGCTGCGGGAATAATTGCAATAGACATTTCCCCTGAGGCGTTGGATGTCGCAAAAATGAACGCACAAAAACACCATGTACAGGAGAAAATTACGTTCCTCTGCGGCAATATATATGAACCGTTACAACCATGCGGCATTAAAACAAAGGCACATTTCATCGTATCAAACCCCCCGTATATAGCTTCCACTGAATTATCCGGGTTGCAACAGGAAGTAAGGGATTATGAACCGTACACCGCTCTTATCAGCGGCAATAGCGGTTTGGAAATGTTTGAACGTATTCTGGCAGAAACAAATTCGTGGCTAAGGCCGGCAGGTTTTCTCATTTTGGAAGTAGCCGAAAAACAAGCGCGTCAGGTCATAAAAATGATAAAAAAAACAAACATCTTTACATCAATACAGCGCATAAAAGATTATCAGAACATATCACGCATCATCATTGCACAAAGGGAGAGCAACATTGGACAAGATCGTAATTGAAGGTGGACATCGTTTGGAAGGAAAATTACGCATAAATGGCGCAAAAAATGCAGCATTACCTATTATGGCTGCATGTTTATTACTCCATGGCCCCTCGCGTATAAAAGGAATACCCAATATTGTCGATATTCAGACGCAGATAAAAATACTGGAAAACCTTGGGGGAGATATCCGGCACATCGAAGACGGTTCTCTTGAAATAATATTTCGGGATGGCGAGCATAAAGAAAAGATTACGGCGCCTTACGATTTGGTAAGAAAAATGAGGGCGTCCGTCTGTGTTCTGGGCCCACTACTCAGTAAACGTGGCAATGCAAAGGTTTCATATCCGGGAGGGTGTGTTATCGGGCAACGTCCTATAGATTTACATTTGAAAGGACTTAAGGCATTAGGCGCCAGGATTGAAACGGATGAAGGGTATGTAATCGCCTCAGCAGGCACACTGAAAGGCACACGTATTTCTTTAAAAGGGCAATACGGTACGACGGTACTGGGAACATGCAATGTCATGACCGCTGCTGTACTGGCAGAAGGCACAACGATCATTGAAGATGCGGCTTGCGAACCTGAAGTGCAGGATCTTGCTTATTTCCTTAACAAAGCCGGCGCTAAGATTTCCGGCATAGGAGGCAGCATACTCACCATTGAAGGCGTTAAGGAATTGCACGGTGTGGACTATGAAATCATACCTGACAGAATAGAGGCAGGAACATTTATGATTGCCGGGGCGATAACGAAAGGAGAAATTACGCTGGAGAATGTCAGGAACGATCACCTTGTCGCAACAATCGAAAAATTGCGCGAAATAGGCGTGGAAGTAACTGCAAATGGCAATACCGCCGTGGTGAAAAGCAATAATACCTACCGGCCCGCCAATATAACAACAATGCCATATCCAGGCCTGCCCACTGATATGCAGGCACAATTTATGGCCTTGCTTTGTACAATATCAGGGAAAAGTGTAATTGCCGAAAAAATATTCCCAGACAGATTTATCCACTCCGCAGAATTAAGAAGAATGGGAGCGGATATTCGGGTAGACGTCCCGTATGCCATAATAAACGGGTCACCTTTTTTTTCGGGCACTCACGTCATGGTTTCTGACCTCCGTGCCGGCGCCGGGCTAGTGCTTGCAGGTCTTGTGGCAAAAGGCACAACCCACATCCACCGTATCTACCATTTGGATAGGGGATATGAACAGATCGAAAAACGGTTGTCTCAACTCGGCGCTCATATAACACGGGTAAGCGAATAAAACATTTTCTGATATTTTTTAGCCATTACAACATTTTAAGCTCAATGGGAAAAAAGGAAGTAAATCATTTAGATATCACATACCTATGACATCCGTTCCTCAATCACCACTTTATTGGTTAATCCCAGGTCCTCAAGAATTTGACTAAGCTCTGATTTTATACTTTGGGCAATATCTGACTTCAGAGTAACCCTGAAATCGACCCCTATTTGGAGTTCTATCCCGGATCTTAGTTTCGGCAGAATTTTAGTTCCTAAACGATTCCAAACCTCTGGGGGAATTGCACCTGCTAAACGGAGGGTGCATGCCTGCTTTTCGACAATAGTTTCAACATCCGGTTCATGGTCTGGTATTGACGTCGGCTCTGGCTGTGGAAAGGTTTTAAGTGGCAGTTCTGGCGATGGTTGAAGTTCTATCCCTGCTTTGATAGATTTAGCCTTGTCTTTTTTCAAGAGAAATACACCGGATTCAAATGCCACCTCTTCGGGAGAAATAAGTTCCATATACCAGACCCGCTCGTATGACCCATCCGGTTTCTGCCCTGACGCAAGGCCAAAATCCCCTTTCCCGATGAACTCAACTATCTTGCCTCTTAATATCGCATCCGGGTCAAGTAGTCTTGTCAGAGACCCGTTCAAAAAACTTTGCCTGAGGCTTGTGAGTGACCAGGCGCCGCTATCTTTCAGTGCAGGCGGCCAGTTACGGTCAATATATCCAGCGCCTATTGATTCATTCAGAAGCGCCCCGGATTTTAAAGCGCTTATCACCCTTCCACAAAGGGTCTCATTACCGCTGGAATGCCCTGCGCCCAGGTCAATAGGTTTGCCAAGCCCGTCAGCTTCTTTGTTATCGGCAAGCGCCACGAAGCGATATCCGCCCCACACCTCATCCTTTGCAGCTTCGCCGGCATCCACAACCCTGGATTGAATTTCGGCGCGGTCTGTACGGTCAAAATCGTCGCCCAAAGCCCCCTCTGCGATTTCTCTTGAAACGCGTTT
>MHYI01000018.1:0-13210 GCA_001828295.1 Planctomycetes bacterium RBG_16_41_13
GGGCGCACAGGAAGATTCTTTTCTTCGTAATTTTATAAAAATATATCTGAACAAGCACCGATACTGCCTCCGCAACGAAAACACCCCCTATAACAATCATCAATATTTCCTGTTTTACGATAATACTCACTAAGGCAAGCATCCCACCCAGCGCCAGAGAACCTGTATCTCCCATAAAAATTTGTGCGGGATAACTGTTGTACCATAAAAACCCCATACCGCCCCCTACCAGTGCGGCGCAGAAAATACTCAATTCACCGGCACCGGGAATGTAAGGAATTCTCAAATATTCACTAAAGTCAACCCTGCCGGAAATATACGCAATAATTGCAAAAGAGATGCCTGCAATTATACTGCATCCTATTGCCAATCCATCCAGGCCATCCGTTATATTCACGGCATTTGACATGCCTACAATAAAAAAAGTGACTATTATTACATAAAAAGGCCCCAGTTCCGGCCTCAAGTCCTTCATTAACGGAATCATCAACTGAGTGCCCCAGGTGAACTTGCTGGAATAAAAATATAATATCAACCCAAGGATAAGCCCCAAGGCAGACTGGAATAATAATTTTGATATATCTGTCAGGCCGGACGAGTTCTTTTGTGTAAGCTTGATGTAATCATCAATAAAACCGATTACGCCAAACCAGATCAATGTAAACATCAATAACAAAACATAAATATTGTAAATATTACACCAAAATAACGTAGCGACTAATATTGAAACCAAAACAACAATGCCGCCCATTGTTGGTGTATTTTTTTTTGAAAAGTGCAATTTTTTCAATTCTTCAGAATCCGTCTTCGTAGTGTCTTCTCCATAATTTAAGGCGCGAAATTTCCGGATAAACCACTGGCCGAAAATAATGCTTATTAAAAATGCCGTAAATGCCGCCAGACAGGAACGAAAGGATATGAACCTGAATATTTCAAAGGAAAACATTGAATACAATAAACCGTATAACAATCCATGCCCTCTTAAATAAAATCAGTTATGAGTAAGTACACGCGGAGAGAAATATTTCCGATATTTATCAATGATTGTTTCCATGTGCATACCCCTGGAACCTTTAATAAGTATTACATCATTTTCCCTGAATTCACCCATGTCATATTCCGTGATGTCATCCAAACTCCGGAAACTTAACACTTTTTCCACATCCATGCCGCCATCTTTTGCAGCGCTTGCAATATCAGATGCGTATTTGCCCACCGTCCATAATAAATCCAGATTAATCGCAGACACCTTTTCCCCGACTTCTTTATGCAGGGCATGTGATTCTTTTCCAAGTTCCAGCATATCTCCGCAAACGAATATCTTCCTCCCTGCAGTATCAATTTCTTCAAAATATTTCAAGGCGGCAAAAATGGATTCAGGGTTTGCATTGTAAGCGTCATTAATAAAGGTGACATTGCCTATCTGCTGAGAATCGATTCTCATATCGGGCAATTTAAATGAGCGAAAGGCATTATGAAGTCCACTGATATCGAGACCAAGCGCATAGCAGACAGCAAACGAAGCCAGACAATTGCTAATGTTATGATGGCCTGGAACGTGAAGTTGTATTTCGAATTGCCTGCGGCAATCCCCCCCCCCTTCCCAGAAGGGATTGATTGTAAACACAGAACCGTTGCCGTTTTTCTTTGCATCAGTACCCCTTATTTGCGCATTAGGACCTAAGCCGAAACTTATCTTATTGCCCCAGAATTTGTCCGCAATTTCACAGCACCACGGGTTATCGGCGTTATATACAAAAACTCCGTCTTCTTTCAGATTTTTTACTATATCCCCCTTTTCCAATGCGACGCCTTCAATACTCCCTAATCCTTCCAGGTGTGTTTTGGAAATATTCAGAATTACCGCTATATCGGGTAAACCAATCTCAGAAAGACGCAATATCTCTCCCGGAGCATTTGTACCCATTTCAAGTATTCCGTATTTATGTTTTGAATCGATTTCAAATATCGTCAGGGGAACACCGATAAAATTATTAAAACTCTTTTGTGGTTTTATTACCGGGGCAAAATGAGAAAGCAGGTGATATAACATCTCTTTGGTGGTGGTTTTGCCATTACTTCCTGTGATACCTATGACCTTTGCATTTAATTTCCGGCGGTAATATCTCGCTAAATCGCCCAATGCGGTTTTGACATCATCTACCAAAATCAGAGGGAGGCACTTGCCGCTAACATCAATTCCACCTTGTTTTGATACCACCGCACCAATTGCACCCGCATCAAAGGCTTGCTCAATAAACTGACGTCCGTCGTAGTGGTCGCCTTTTATAGCAAAAAATACATTGCCCTTATGGACGTTTCTGCTGTCAACTGAAACGCCATTCACCATTAAACCACTGGCATTCGATATCGCTTTCCCGTTAACGGCTTGTATCACTTCTTCAAGAGAAATTGCGTCCATTTTCATTCATCGCCTAATTTTGAGATACCATACTACCAGAGAATACCTGCTTTACCACTTCACGATCATCAAAAGGAATACTCTTGTCTTTCAATATCTGGCAACGTTCGTGACCCTTTCCTGCAATAACGACAACATCGCCCTTTTTCGCCTCAAGGAGGGCTTCTTCAATTGCAACTTTTCTATCCGGTTGAACTTTATAGCACGAATCCCGCTTTATTCCCTTCTGTATTTCACGTATTATATTAAGCGGGTCTTCAGAACGGGGATTATCATTTGTTATCCAAAATAAATCTGAATATTTTTCTGCGATATGCCCCATCTTTGCCCTTTTCCCTTTATCCCTGTCTCCGCCACAGCCAAATACTAAAATAATCCTCCTGGCTGCAATGCTTCTAAGAGTCTCTAAAACTACCTGTAACGCATCGTGCGTATGTGCATAATCAATAAGGACATGGAAATCCTGACCGTAGTCCAGCTTTTCCAGCCTGCCAGGAACGTTATTTAAAGATTCAAGGCCTTTTCTTATTATTTCCATATCAAAACCGAGACAAAACCCCGTAGCTGCTGCTGCCAGTGCATTATAAACATTATGATTGCCTGTTAATTTTAAGTGAATAACTTCCTTTCCCCAGGGAGAAATCAATAGAAACCTTGTTCCGTTAACCCCCATATTTATTATCTCTGCTCTCACGTGTGCAGACGTATCCTTTATCCCATACCACACTATTTGTGCAGCAGTGCTCTTTGCAAAATATTTGCTTGAAGTATGGTCGGCATTTAACACCGCAGACGCATTTTCATCTAATCCCCTCATTAATTTAATTTTTTCTTCTCTGTAATTTTTAATATTTTCATGATAATCGAGATGTTCCGCAGACAAATTGGTAAAAACAGCCGCCCGGAAATGCACTCCGTCCAGCCTGTGCTGCGAAAGTGCGTGAGAACTTGCCTCAATTACCGCATATCGTATATTGTTGTTAAGCATATCTGAAAGATGTGATTGTATATCAACGGATTCAGGGGTGGTTTCATTTGCGGGGATAATCCTGCTCCCTAATTGGTAATATATCGTTCCTATTAACCCTGTCTTATTGCCGGAAGATTCTATGATAGACTTCGTAAAAAACGAAGTAGTTGTCTTGCCATTCGTTCCGGTAATACCTACTATTGTCATTTTTGAAGAAGGATCGCCATAAAAATATTCACTCAGAAGAGAAAGCGCCCGTCGGGCATTCGGCACAACAATTTGCGGAACATTTATAACATAGTCAACACCTTTCTCCGCAACTACGGCGATAGCTCCCTTCTCTATTGCCATTGTAATAAAATCATGACCATCAGATTTATAGCCCTTTATAGCAACAAAAATATACCCCTCTTTCACTTTACGGGAATCGTGCGTTAGCCCTAAAACGACTTTCTCCGTAAAGGAATTGCACTTATATTTTTCTAAAACAGTACAAATCTCACTTAATTTCATTTTGCGACCTTCAAAAACCCATTAAACTAAATGTTTTTTTCATTACCTGAAAAACAATCCATTCTCAGTACGCCATCGAAGCCTTGTGTACTCAGACTCTGCGGCTGAACAATCCGTTCGTATAAACGCTTCGTATTGTCTACCCTGTCAACCTCCTCTGCATATTCCTTTAAAAGCCTATGCAGCGCTTCTCTATTACTCGCCCTCGCCATTTCTAATTCTTTTTGGGAAGCATACAAACTATACCATAAAATAAAATTTTTCTTGTTTAAATCCTTCGGCCCCATCATTACTCATCCTCCCATCTCCGCTAAGTGTTATAATTATAACAAATATATTTACCCTAAGCTGGCATAGCCAGAACCAAACAAGCACGAAATAAAAAATACGAAGCACGAAAATTGAACATTAATTTCCAAAACCGTGCAACTCATGTTATGCAGTAAGAAAAATGTTCAATATTCAATGTTCAATATTCAATTCTCAAATTGTTGATCATTTGCCTTTATTCTTTTACATTGAACATTGAGCATTGAACATTGAGCATTGAATATTGAATATTAATTTTCAAATACGAAAGATGCATTTGTTTAGAATTTCAAATCATTTTGTCATTAGAATTTGCTTCGGATTTCGTGTTTCGTATTTCGGATTTCACAATTGTAGGATTTCACAATTAAATATTTTGCCAAAAAATGCAAAGAAATTACTGATAAGGTACTATATAACTACCAAACCCCCCTTCCTTTTTTCTTTGTACCAATAATCAGTGCATCGCCATTTTTAATTTTAATGGCTCTACCTCAAGATACTGCAGCGTTTTTTTGATAATTTCCCGCACTGACGGAGCCGCAACAGTGCCGCCATAATAAGCGCCTTTTGGTTCATCAACCATTATTAACACGCAAATACGGGGATTCTCCGCCGGTGCATATGCGACAAAGGAAGCGATATATTTATTGCGCGAATAACGTCCATCGCTCTTGTTAACCTTCTGGGACGTCCCTGTTTTTCCGGCAACCTCATATTCCGCTAAAAAAGCCCTCTTCCCCGTGCCATTTCTCACGGCATCAACTAATATGGGATTTAACAAATCACGGGCAACTTCTTCGCTCATTACGCGCCTGATAATCTGAGGCGCATTATATTCTTCTTTAATCTTGCCGTCATTGCCGGTAATCGACTTTATTATTACTGGTTTTAACAGCAGGCCGCCATTTGCAATGCTGCTAAATATAGTGACAAACTGAAGCGGTGTTGCGGCAATTTCATGGCCTATTGAAACCGATACTAAAGAAAATTGTTTCGACCAGCTTTTCAGGGGACGAAAAATACCCGCCTGTTCTCCGGATAATTCAATACCAGACTTATTCCCAAAATTAAACTGTTCAAGGTGACGATACATCTTTTCTATTCCCATGCGCATACCCAGCTTTGCCATCCCGATATTGCTGGAATGGGTAACAATTTCAGCAACAGTAAGGGTATCGTAGCGATGCGAATCGTGTAATATTCTTTTCCCCATTACATATCTTCCATTTTCACAGTTAATCATATCATTCGGCCTGGCAAGTTTATTTTCAAATATGCCGGCCAGCACAATCGGTTTTATTATTGAACCCGGTTCATAATAATCAGTGACTGCCAGATTTTTTCTTGCACTCGCAGGATATTTACCAACATTATTTGGATCATATGCAGGCAGATTCGCCATGGCAAGTATTTCTCCGGTGCTTGTATCCATCACAATCGCCGTAGCAGAGGCCGGCGACCATGTTTTGCCAAGATTCTCCAATTCCTCTTCGGCAAAACGCTGAATATTCGCATCAATTGTCAGCATAACATTGTTTCCATGCCTTGGGCGCCGCATCTCTGTGTCTGCCGTTAAAATATGGCTTTGCTGGGCATCGCGGTACATCCTTTTATAACCAGGCTCGCCTAACAACGTTTGATTGCATGACAATTCAATACCTTCAAGACCATTTTCATCGATATCCGTGAACCCGATAACATGGCTTCCTAATGGGCCATTTTGATAAAAACGCTGATACTCATGCTCAATATACACCCCTGGCAAAGAGAGCTTCTGAATCTCTTTCAATTCCTCATCGCTGACCCTTCTCTTTATCCAGACAAATTTTTTATCTTTTTCGAGTTTTGCAGATACTTTTGAGGGATCAAGGTGTAAGACTTTGCTTAAGTGGCTGGCGACTACAGAAACGTCTTTAATTGCAGAAGGGTTTGCATAAACAGAGCCGACACGTAAAGATTCCGCAAGCTTCCTGCCGTTTCTATCCAATATCAAACCCCTTCTTGCGGATAAGGTTACCTTCTTGCTTTGCTGTGCTTTGGCCAGTTTTACGTATTTATCATGCTCAAGGACCTGTATACGGCATAAATTTACTGCCAACCCTATGAAAACCAAAATAAGCATAAAACCTATCGTATTCGTCCAAAACCTGTGCATATTTTTAAAATACATAACCGGCTTTCCTTAAAATAGAAAAAAATACCTTTAAAAATTTACGAACGCTTTCGAGAAAAAAATACTTTCCCCGAAAGCGTTCGGGAGGAAGGCAATAAAATAAGTTCAAATATCAATCCTCAGTCCTCAATCCACAGGCGGCAATGGTCACTTTTGCCGATTGCCGATTGTAGACTGCCAACTGCCGAACAGACAAACACTAAAAACCTCTTCCCATTTTACTATATCCTGAAAAGTTCTCATATTTAACCATTTCTAGTTATGGAGCGCACGACCTCTCAATATTTGTTCTTTTTGTGTATATAAATTGCCCGCCATAATTGTTTTTAAAGAAACCGCCACACCCTCCTTTGCATTCCTGGCGACCACACTATTTTGAGAGCCTTCCTGAGGTAAAAGCGCCAGTTGATAGGTTTTTACCTTATTTACAATCACCTCGGGCGCTTTTAATTTCTGCACATAATAATTGAGGTTTTTGTTTCTTTCTGTCATCTCATTAAAATCTTTTTGCAGTTGTGCAACCTGATACCCTGTTTCAATGGTTTTATTTCTCTCCCATACAACCAACACCGCCATCGCTATTATAATAGCAAACATTACCAACCATCTGAACATCCCCATGTTAAATCCTTTCTGCAACTCTGAGTTTTGCGCTTCTGCTCCTCGCATTTCTTTCTATTTCAGAAGCGCCCGGCCTTAAAGGTTTTTTGGTTATTATTTGGAAAATATTTTTGTCCTCCATCTCTATAAAACTATTTTTCACAATTCTATCTTCCAGTGAATGAAAGCTTATGACGGCAATACGCGCACCTTTTACCATAGAACAATGAATCTTATTCAAAAATTTTTCCAAACTTTCCAGTTCTTTGTTAACTGCTATTCTCAACGCCTGAAAGACCCTTGTTGCAGGATGAATTCTGTGTCTCATCGATGGCACAGCACGTTCTATTATCCTTGCTAACTGTGTTGTTGACTTTAATCCGGATACACTTCTTTCTTTTATTATCCGCCTTGCAATTCTTTTTGACCAACGTTCTTCCCCATATTTTTTTAACAATCCCTGCAAATCCCGTTCAGATATCTTCCGTAATAAATCCTGCGCCATAAAAGAAGCCGTTCGGTCCATTCTCATATCAAGCGGGCCTTCTTTAGAAAAACTAAATCCGCGCTCCGCGCTGTCAAACTGCAATGACGAAGCACCCAGATCGAGAAGTACACCTTGAACTCCGCCAATGCCTGCCTGCCGCAATACTTCATCAGCATCAACATAATCGGCATGATACAATTTAAACGGACATCCTCTGTCCGATAAATACTCTTTTGTCATATTTAACATCTCATAATCCTTATCAATGCCAATCAAACAACCGTCAGGTTTAATCCTGTCCATTATTTTACCTGCATGCCCTCCGCCTCCAACCGTGCAATCCAGGATAATGCGGCCCGGCTGCAAACACAGGTATTCCAACACCTCGTCAACCATAACCGGCTCATGAGGCAGATTATCTTTTTTACCAGACATATGATATTTTCATAAAAACCTGCACGGATTCAATTTCCAAAACGGAACCCGCCTGGAATATCTCATTAATTTCACAGTGATTATAATGCGTTTGTCCTGATCCTGCCATTCATCGGTTATAAGGAAAGTCATGCTTACTGGAATAAATCTTCTGCAATTTCTTCATATTCCTCGTTAGTTTCCGATTCAAAGTCGCTCCAGTTTTTTTCATCCCAGATTTCAATCCGGTTGTTCACGCCCACAATAACAACATTTTTCTGTATATTCGCAATTTCTTTGAGGTACTGAGGAATTAATATGCGACCATGAGGATCCGTTACGCTAATGTGTTGGGCTTTAGAGAAAAAAAGACGCTGAAATTGTCGCGCCTTTTTATTCGTAAAAGAGGATTGTTCTATTTTGGAAACAACACCTTGCCATTCTTTAGGGGTATACATGAAGAGACATGTATCGAGGCCCCGCGTTATATAAAACCCTTTCCCCTCAACTTCTTCATTAATGCTTTCACGCAAAGAAGCCGGAATGGCAAGGCGGTTTTTAGTATCTATTGTGTGTCGGTACTCTCCGGTGAACATATATTTTCCCCACTTTTCACCACTTTATACCACTTTATACCACTTATGTGGCTATGAAATTATCTTATTTTTTTTTTTTGTCAACAAATATTTTTCCCTTTGTTTTTACGTAATCCGCGTAATATTAACTATCTATCCAAATGGTTGTCATATTGTCATGTTTAGGTACTATATGTTGTAGTAATAAAAAAAGAATATTTTTTCTAAAATTTAGCGCATGTTTTTCTTTTTTCCATGAATTTCCATAATTGAACACTGTTTTTTTTAATTGTTATTTTCTTAGATGTCTTTTAATATGAAGCAAAGAAATCAAAGTGCCTGTAATTTTCTGTTTTTACCTGAAAATACTTTTTATCCGCAGATTTCGCAGACTTCGTCGTGAGCTCAGTCGAACGATTAGCGCAGATAAAAAACTTCTTTAATCTTCTCCTAATCTGTGGAAATCTGTGTAATCTGTGGATTATTTATTTTTATCCCCATTTGTGGCCAACGCTCATGGATGTTTCATTGCCAAATACCGGAATGCCTGACACCTCTATCATTTCTCATAAATTATCCGATTACGATTTCGATCTACCAAAAGAACTTATTGCCCAAAAACCTACGGAAAAAAGGGATAACGCGCGGCTTTTGGTTTTACATCGCCGCTCTGGCAGGGTGGAGCATCGCAGATTCAGTGAAATTGACGGGTACCTCTGTCCGGAGGATCTTCTCGTGTTGAATAATACAAAGGTTATTCCGTCACGGATAGCAGGTAAAAAGCCTCATGGGGCATATGTAGATTTATTATTCATAGAAGAATTGGAAGGTAATCACTGGAAGGCCTTGCTAAAATCAAATGGACTGTTGAAAAAAGGAGAAAAGATTTATCTTGATAATGCCGGCGTTTCAGCCTGTTTACTTGGAAAACATGAAGATAACTCGTGGATATTGCGGATAGAAAACGGGGCGAATATAAGGGAACTTATTCACCGGACCGGAGCAATGCCATTACCCCCATACATAAAACGTCCTAAAAAAAATAATACCCTTTCCACCCTGGATGCAGAACGATATCAGACCGTGTTCGCCCAAAAGGAAGGCGCTATCGCAGCCCCAACGGCGGGATTACATTTCAGCGAAGATGTTTTGGGAAAAATAAGAAATAGCGGAACAGACATAGCGTTTGTCACACTTCATGTCGGATTAGGCACGTTTTTGCCTGTCAAAACGGAAGAGATAAAAAATCACCGTATGCATAAAGAATATTACGAATATACAAAAGAATTGCTCCAAAAAATAACTATCACCAAAAACCGGGGTGGACGCATTATTGCAACCGGAAGCACGTCCTGCCGGACGCTTGAAACGATTGCATTGAATAACAACATACATCAGTTTTCTGGTTATACGGATTTGTTTATCTATCCGCCATATCCATTTCAATACGTTGATGCGCTCATTACCAACTTTCATCTTCCGAAAACCACTCTTTTCTTATTAGTTTCAGCCTTTGCAGGAAGGGAACAAATTTTGAACGCCTATGAAATTGCCAAAAAAGAGGGATATCGTTTTTACAGCTACGGTGACTGTATGCTGATCATTTAATTCTGTTGACTTAACCATAAAGCTTAACCACACTTTGTGAGGAAAATTTATTATATTTTTGCACAGAACGTAAGAATAAAATGCCGCTATAGTGATAATTTACTTTTTTCAATAAAAATATGGATAAAAAAACCCTTTTCTTATCTCCAAACGCTAAACTGACGCTTGAAAAGAGATATTTAAAAAAAAATGTCTCCGGCAAGATCATAGAATCGCCTGAAGATATGTTTCGCAGAGTGGCAAAAAATATCGCCTCGGTTGATTTAATTTATAATAAAAAGGCCGATATTGTTTCCCTGGAAGAAGAGTTTTACCACCTTATGACCTCACTGCAATTTTTGCCCAATTCACCTACATTAATGAACGCAGGCAGGCATCTGCAACAATTGCTCGCATGTTTCGTATTGCCTGTGGAAGATTCCATCGAAGGCATATTTGATACCGTAAAACAAGCCGCCTTAATCCATAAAAGCGGGGGAGGCACCGGTTTCAGCTTCTCACGCATAAGGCCAAAAAATGATATTGTAAGCGCTTCATGCGGCATGGCAAGCGGCCCCGTTTCCTTTATGAAGGTTTTCAATGAAGCGACGGAGGCCATAAACCAGGGTGGTTTCAGGCGAGGCGCAAACATGGCAGCGCTTAATGTAAATCATCCCGATATTCTTGATTTTATTCATGCAAAAAATGCTGAAGGTGTTTTGATAAATTTTAACATTTCTGTCGGGATTACGAATGCATTCATGGAGGCAGTGGAAAATGACGAACCATTTCCCCTCATTAATCCTAGAACGAAATTGGTTGTCAAAACAATAAGGGCAAAAGATCTTTTTCAGGAAATCATACAATCCGCATGGAAAAATGGCGAGCCGGGCGTTTTATTCATTGATGCCATAAACGCCGCCAATCCCACCCCATTGCTTGGGAGTATTGAGGGAACAAATCCCTGCGGAGAACAGCCCCTGCTGCCTTATGAAGCATGTGTTTTAGGATCGGTCAATGTTTCGCAAATGACTACATACAAAAATGATCATTATGAAATGAATTGGCACACATTGGAGAAAACAATCCATCTTGCCGTGCACTTTCTTGACAATGTTATTGACGCAACAAAGTATCCATTACCTCAGATTGAAGAGATAACCAAAGGCAACAGAAAAATAGGATTGGGGATCATGGGATTTGCAGACCTTCTCATAAAACTCAATATTCCTTATAATTCAGAAGAAGCCATGAGATTCACGGATGAACTTTTACGGTTCTTCTCCGGAAAAGCGAATGAAGCATCTGAAAGATTGGCATCAGAACGCGGTGTGTTTCCCAACTATGAAAAAAGTATTTATGCCCGGCAAAATGGCCCCAAATATAAAAATGCGACACGAACAACAATAGCGCCTACGGGCACTATCGGCATTATTGCCAATTGTTCCAGCGGCATAGAGCCTCTGTTTGCCATTGCATATACAAGAAATGTTCTCGTTGAAGGCGGATTGCCGGAAATCCATCCGTTTTTTGAAAACGTTGCAAAAAAAAGAGGACTGTATACTGATAAACTTTTAGCAGAGGTGAAAAAGGAGGGTTCAATACAAAATATTGCCTATATTCCAGATGATATAAAAAGAATATTTGCAACGGCAAGAGACATTTCGCCGGAATATCACGTAAAAATTCAATCTATCTGCCAAAAATATATCGATAACGCCGTTTCCAAAACGATTAATTTCCCAAAAGAATCAACCGCTGAAGATGTGGAAAAGGTCTTCCTGATGGCATACAGAAGCGGTTGTAAGGGAATAACCATTTACAGGGATAAGAGCAGAATGTCACAGGCGCTTTCCTTTGAATGTGCATGCACAAAAGATCTTATTGGCAAAAATACCGATGTGTTATAGCGGAGTCCCAATATTGTTTTAATTTTTGCATATCATTCGGCTTCACAATAAAATTATCCACCCCACCCATCAAATAACTGCTGCGTTCCTGAATGTTTTCCGACAGTATCGTAGTTGAAAGACGCAGGAAATCTTTTTTTACTTTTGTAATAAAATCCAATCCCCCCTCACCGGTAATTTCAGTATCTAAAAGCATAAAATCAATTTTGTTCATATTTAACACATTCCATGCGTGTTCCGTATTAGTTACATAAATGGTTTTCAAACCCTTTTGGTCTGTAATCTCATAAAACTGTTTTCTCACTGTATCTCTGAGGCTGACAATCAGTAAATTTTGATTCGACCGTTTTCCGTTTTCAATATATTGACGAAACATATTTTTATATAATATTTTTTTAAGAACAACTTCAACAACAATAGTGAGTTCTCTTTCATTAAAACCTTTTATGAGATATTCATCCAAACGAAATGATAAAAGGTCCATCCATGTATCTACCGAGTCTATTTCCAATATTATTCCCAAATCAGCAAATTCGGTCTTTACATCTTTTAACAATTCATACTCATTCATCTTTGCAGATTCAAATTCAGTAACAAGAAGATCGCATTTGTTTTTGCGTAACATACTCATGGCATTGTGTTTTTGATTTACCGCAAAAATAATATACCCTTGCTTTAATAATATATTTTCAATTGCCCTGCATTGGGTTTCCTTGGTATAGAGCACCATTATTTTCAGGTCTTCCTTCATTTTACAACGTTTTTTTATAACCTCAATGCCATTAACCTCTTCCTGCAATTTCTCCATAGAGTCTTCGTCGATAGATAAAGCACCTATATCATACTCTTCGCCAGACGAAGTGGAATGTTTTAGCACCCTCCTTACCTCCACAGATATTTTCTTTTGCGGCTTTCGATACAAATTACCAGAAGCGCCGGCAGGAGATAAGCTGAATTTAATGATTAAATGGTTTGACGGCAACAATGAACGATTGATAACAAACCGGATTCCGTGCTGAGAAACATCCTTAATAGTAATGGGTATTTCTTCATTTGAATAATCATTCAGGCTCCTATCAAGGATCGAACACGTACCACTTATCTTCATATCAAAACGTTTCTCAGTGCGTCTTTCGCCTGATTTCTGAGGTGTGTCTGGCGGGTAAACAATGACAGGGGCAATTTCTGCTGTTGCTGTTGCTGTTGCTGTTGCTGTTGCTGTTGCAGCAGGGATGGTTGCCTTTGTT
>MHYI01000018.1:13221-15090 GCA_001828295.1 Planctomycetes bacterium RBG_16_41_13
AATTAATTTATCGACAAAAGACCTGATATTCCTAAGTTCATCGGTCGCTAAATTACGAAGCGATTCCTTCCAGTTTTCAATTTGCATGGGCAATATTCAGAAAATGTTTTCCTTGTATCACTGTGTAAAAACTTCTTTTTCTGTAAGGTTTTTCCCTTCCTCACGAAAAAGGGGGTGGTTATCTTTGGTTGAGGCTTGCTGCGCTGTGTTACTGCCTTCGGGTGTTCAATGACAGAATACTGCTCAACAACCCAGTTTTTGTTTTAAAATCGTTTGAACCCTCTTCCCATCGGCTGTTCCGCCGCATTTGTTCATAATAAGCTTCATTGCAACGCCAAATTCTTTTCCGGTAAAGTTGTTTTCGTCAACGACTTCATTAACAATTTTCTGAACATCTTCATCAGAAAGCTGCTTTGGAAGATATTCCTCCACGATAGCAAGCTCATTATCTATTTCTCTTGTCTTTTCCGGTAACGAAAGCCTTTCATACTCTTCCCGCGTCTTCTTTAATTTTTTCTGATACCCCTGGACTACTGCAGCATAATCTATCTGATCCCTTGGTTTGCCAGACGTCTCTGCAATTTTTATATCCGCAAGCATCATACGCAAGACTGAGGTTCTCATCTTATCTTGCGCTTTCATGGAAGATTTTAAATCTTCTTTGATCTTTTCATTTAAATCCATAGTTTATTCCCCGTTAAATGAATACCCTTCGACTTTATGCCCGCAATTGGGGCAATACGCAGGACTGCCCTCATAATGTCTCCCGCAGTATTTACAAGGTGTCAATATTTCCACCTGCGACTGTCTGGGCCGTGTAAACAAATACCACGGTAAAAACACAATCATAAGCAAAAACACACCTAACATCCATCCGACGGCAGAAATGGTTTTATATCCTTTACTTTTGGCATCCATGTAAACCCAAACCGCCACCGCAGCAGCAATGAGCAATCCAATAAATCTCATAACCATTACCCCTTCCCTGTAAGGGTGAAATATAGCACACAAAACTTTTGCAGTCAAATAATTATCATCGCCGCATCTTGTACCGGCAAACGACTCATTGTAATTATATTTTTATTTTATACAAGAAAATTAACCTTGAAACTATTTTATCCTGTAGTAAAATACCTTGAAAATTTTGTTAATGAGAAAACCTGCAAATATATCTATACAAAGGATGGTGTCGATGAAATACCTATATACGGCTGAAGATTGTCCAAAGTGCGAAACGTTGAAGGAAAAATACAGGGCAGATGGCATACGATTTGTCGAAAGAAACGCCGAAAGGATCAAGCAACCTGAAGATGATATTGACAGAGAGGCCTTGGTACAAGCTTCAATGCAAAATATGGAACTACCCGTTGAGGTAGATGCTTAAATTGACACCTGAATCTTGTACCCAATTGACTGCCCGGTATGATCCATAAAACATGGTGAGAAAGGAATAAGGCGCAGACGTGTAATGCCAAAGGGATTGAATATGATTAACACCGCATGGGAACGCGGAGAGAATACCGCAAGCCACCCACCAACCCCGGCGAGGTAGAATACACAGGGCGTATTCCCTATTTTTCATAACACATCATTGCGAGAAGGTATTTTAGGGAAATATCCCCCTATTTGTAACCTGAACAACACGTTTTATGCTGCCTCCACCTTTATATCGCTCTAAGAAGGGGGGATAACAGCACCGTCGCTGAATAAAGTAGAGACGCAAAATCTTGCGTCTCTACTTTATTTCAGGCAGCAAACATCAGGATAATCGCTTCAAAACGACAATCTTTTTGACACTTTACAAAGGCAATCGTTATCCCATCCCGCCATTTATCTTTTATTTTAGAATCCTACTTTAGCTGTTTTCCC
>MHYI01000019.1:0-3127 GCA_001828295.1 Planctomycetes bacterium RBG_16_41_13
ACGCTGATGCGTGATATCGCAGAAAAAGATGCGAAAATATTTCGCATCTGATTTTTTATTACATTGAACCTTTATGTGGAAATTACCTGTAGATGTGCAACTTTGAGAACCGAAGAACGGTTTTGCCCGCAGTAAAAGGAGGGAAAATATTTCGTGTTAACTCCATTCTTTGATTTTGTATTCGATTTTTCTTGTAGATATGCCCAATATTTTTGCAGCGGATTGTTTGCTGCCATTGGTTACCTGAAGTGTTTTTTGAATGATCTCTTTTTCGGCTTCTTTCAGGGTAGTGCCTATGGGTATTTTAATTACCGGGATATATTCATTGTCCGGCATAATGCTCTCCGGCAAATGATCAACGGAAATGGTATCGTTTTTACACAATACAACAGCCCGTTCTATGGTATTTTGCAGTTCCCTGATATTGCCCTGCCAATGGTGGGAGCAGAGCGCTTTTATGGCCTCCGGGTCGAATCCTTTTATCTCTTTCTTGTATTTCTTCGCATATTTAACGGCAAAATAATTTGAGAGAATGGGAATGTCGTCTTTTCTTTCTCTCAAGGGGGGCATTTGGATGCTGATAACGTTTAGGCGGTAAAATAAATCCTCCCGGAATCTACCTTCGGAGACTTCTTCTTCAAGGTTCCGGTTTGTTGCGGCGATACACCTCACATCCACTTTTATGGTCTTTTCCCCGCCGACACGTTCAAACTCTCCTTTTTCCAGGACGCGCAATAATTTGACCTGAACTTTCAGGCTCATCTCTGCTAATTCATCCAGAAAAAGGGTTCCGCCGTCTGCCAGTTCAAACCTCCCCTTTCGTGATTGTATCGCCCCCGTAAAAGCGCCCTTTTCGTGGCCGAATAATTCACTCTCCAGGATCCCTTCCGATAGGGCGGCGCAATGCAATGCAACGAATGGTTTTCCGGCCCTTTCACTCCTGTAATGTATGGCGTGCGCTACAAGTTCCTTCCCCGTTCCCGTCTCTCCCATGATAAGAACAGAGGCCGTACTGGGGGCAACATCTTCAATCATTTTAAAAATCCGATGCATTTGCGGAGAGCCGCCCACCAGCTCGGAAAATGTATACTTATCTTTCAGCTCTTCCTTTAACAGCCGGTTTTGGATTACGAGTTGTTGTTTCTCCCAAAGTTTTTCCAAAACCAATTCAAGTTCTTCCACGTCTACCGGCTTTGCTAAATATTCATCAGCTCCATGTTTCACCGCATTTACCGCTGATTTGATAGAACTGTACGCCGTTACAACGACAATGGCAATAGATGAGTTTTTTTTCTTTATTTCCTGGAGCAATGACAGCCCGCCCATACCGGGAAGCTTCATGTCTGTTATAACAATATCAAAGCTTTCCCTTGAGAGTTGATTTAAGGCGTCATAGCCGGAAGAGACACCTGAAGCAGTATATCCGCCCCTTCTCAAAATCTGTATCAATCCGTCGAGGGTATTTTTATCGTCTTCAACCACTAACAGCTTTGGTTTTGTCATGAGGTAATGAACCCTTTTTTTAATCCTGATTAACAGGAATAGTAATAAGAAATGTACTGCCAACGTCAGATGTCGCCAGCCGTATCATTCCGCCATGATTCTGTAAGATATTTTGCGCGGAAGAAAGGCCTATGCCAGTGCCGCCATCCTTGGTAGTATAGAATAAATCAAATATTTTTTCCCTGAATTCTTGCGGTATGCCTGGTCCCGTATCCTGACAGGCAATAACAATTTCGTCTTTTACACCGCTGGCACTTACATGTAATTCCCCGCCGTCCGGCATTGCTTCAATACTGTTGATAAGAATATTTAATATCGCCTGTTTTATCTTGTCTTTGTCAATATACGGGGCGGGAATATTTTCCATTACGTCTAATTTCAATTGAATGCCATTGAGTTGTGCCTGGGGAGTAAGTAAGGCAATGATATCCGTGAGCATTTCGCGAATGTTTGCATAGCTTCTGCTTAGCTTGCCTGTTTTTGCAAACTGCAGACATTCCTCCACAAAACTGCTGAGACGGTAAATTTCATTTTGAACAATTGTCACTATTTTCAATAATTCATTTTTTGGGGAATTGCCGTTGTCGTAACTATCATTGATTTCGTGTTTTAGCAATAACAATTGAAGATTCATGGCATTGAGAGGATTTTTTATTTCATGCGCCAATTCAGAGGCGAGTGTTCCAAGGGAAGATAGTGTTTTTGATTTGAGTACCTCGTCAGAAAATCTTTTTGCTTCACTAACATCTTCTATGACAGAAATGATGTGGGTAACCCTTCCTTCTTTATCCTTAATAGGGGAAACATTTACCCTTATCCATGATTCGCTGTCATCGCCCCTGTTAATCAAAAGTTCCCGCGAACCCTGAGAAAGACGGCCATTCAGGATTTCTGTACCGGGACAACATTTGTCCGTTATACATAATCCCGTTGAAGTGTGGCACTTAAAAATATCACCACAATCCTTTCCGACAACTTCATCTTTGGTTCTTTTCGTAATTTTTTCGCAGGCATGATTAAAAAAAACAACCCGGCGATGTGCATCCTGGATCATTATCCCCCGGCTTGTGTAATCTAATGCCTGGCTTAAAATGTAATTCTCCACACTAAAACCTCCCAAAATTTACGTTTTTAAGGGTATCACAATTTCTAAAAAAGTAAATATAAAATAACATATCATATTCAACCAGAAATAATTGCGGTAATCTTTACCGCCTTATTTTACCGGTTAATAAAACGCTTGACACTATTATTCATAATTAGTTATCATATTTTCAATTATGAACAAATTCACTTTAGTAGTGGCTAAGTATTTGCTATGTACTTTATGTACGAATTACGATTTTAGATTTAAATCGTAAATCGTAAATTAATAAAAAGGAAACCACAGATTTCACAGACTTCGTCGTGAGCTCAGTCGAACGATGACACAGATTAAAAAAATCGTAAATCGTAAATCGTAAATCGTAAATTCTTCCGGTTTGTCCATGTTAGGTTCCATGAATAAAAATGATGATGTAATATCAGGAGTAAGAGTCCGGTTTGCACCCAGTCCGACCGGTTATTTACATATTGGCGGCGCAAGGACGGCTCTTTTTAACTGGTTATTTGCAAGACATAATAA
>MHYI01000019.1:3181-12381 GCA_001828295.1 Planctomycetes bacterium RBG_16_41_13
AGCAACGCAAGCTATTTTAGAGAGTATGAAATGGCTTGGTTTGGATTGGGATGAAGGGCCATATTTTCAAAGCCAACGATTGCCGATATATAAGCGATATGCCGAACAACTGGTAGCGCAGGGAAATGCATATTATGACACCGATGCGGAAGGGCGCACTGCAATACGGTTTAAGATGCAAGATAACGTTATCGTACTCAACGACCTTGTTCACGGCGCAATAACATTTGATGCTGCTGTTATTGAAGACTTTGTTATTCTTAAGGCAGACGGTTTTCCCAGCTATAACTTCGCTTGCGTAGTGGATGATGCTGATATGAAAATTACCCATGTGATTCGCGGTGATGATCATATTTCAAATACACCAAAACAAATAGCACTGTATAACGCCATGGGATTACGGTTGCCGGAATATGCACACATTCCAATGATTTTAGGAGAAGACGGTTCCCGGTTGAGCAAACGCCACGGGGCAACGTCTGTCACTGAATACAGGGACAAAGGGTATTTGCCTCAGGCGCTTGTAAACTTCCTTGCTTTGCTGGGGTGGTCTCCGGGAAACGACCAGGAAATACTATCGATGAAGGAAATGATTGAAAAATTTTCCTTAAAGCGCGTGAACAAAACCAGTGCGCAATTTGACAATACAAAATTAGATTGGATGAGCGGTCAGTATATAAAAAACACCTCCATTGAAGAACTTACCGCTGCGGTCAGGTTGTTTTTTGAAAAATCGGATGTTGATACCACGAGAATCTCAATAGATTGGCTGTCCAGATTGATAGAATTGTACCATGAACGGTTTAAAAATCTCCAGGAATTGGTTGATCAAACGAGGTTTTTCTTTACGGATGTCATTGAGTATGATCCGGCAGCAACAGATAAATTCCTTAAAAGAGAAGGAATTCCTGAGATATTAAAGGAGGTTTATTCAGCGATTTCTCTCCTGAACAGTTTTGACAGACAAGGGTTAGAAGGGTGTTTAAGAGATTTAACCGCAAAAGCGGGCATGGGTTTTTCCAAAATCGCCCAACCTATAAGAGTTGCAATAACAGGCAGAAGCGCCAGCGCGGGTATCTTTGAAACAATGGAACTCCTTGGAAAAGAAACCACCCTTAAAAGGCTTGGAAATACCATTAAAAACATGGACGGCATCGCGGATGCCGTTGGGTTGTAAATATACATAATGCAGCAAAAAGCCGCAACCAAAAATAGTTTAACCACAAAGGGTACAAAGAATACAGAACACAAAGGACACAAAGAAAAACTTACAAAAAAAAGAAGTTTTTACAGGGTAATACTATAAAAACAGATATAACTAATTTCCCGGATAATTTTGAATGGACGTAAGGCTTTTTATTGCGATTGAGATCACAGATGCGGTCCGGGAAAAAGTATCACATTTTCAAAACGACCTTAAAAAGGCTTCTGCTGATGTAAAATGGGTGGCGCCTGAAAATCTTCATATTACACTAAAATTTATTGGCAATACTGATGAAGAGAAGATTGACGAGATTGTTGACGTTATTCATCAGTCTGTCATTGAGATAAAACCGTTTGATATTTACTATAGCGGCGCCGGTACTTTTCCCGCTGGTAAATATCCGCGTGTAATCTTTGCCGGAGCTATGGATTCAAGTGGCGCCCTGGCTTCTATTTATGAAAGATTAAACAGGCAATTAACCGAGCTCGGAATACCATACGATGAACATACATTTGATGCGCATATTACTGTGGGGCGGGTTAAAACACATAAAAATATAAAGAAGCTTATGGAGTGTGTACATTCATATAGAGAATTTACCTTTGGGCAAGAAAACATTGATCACCTGGTGTTAATGAAGAGTGATCTCACCCGGGAGGGGGCGATATACACAAGGGTAAGTACTATTCGTTTTGCGTAACTTTTATAATAATACTATCAAAAAAGGTTTTCTTATTTATCTCTTGCAAATCCTAATTATTTTTATAAACGATAACTTTATCTTTCTCTTACAAATATGACTACTAATACAGAAACACCTGATAAAGAAAAACGGCAGCAAGCCTTGGAAAGAGCAATTTCGCACATCGATAAACAGTTTGGAAAAGGGACGATAATGAAATTAGGTGGCGAGACGAAACTGGATGTTCCCGTAATTTCTACCGGTGCGTTATCATTAAATATTGCGCTTGGTGTAGGAGGCATTCCGCGCGGAAGAGTCATTGAAATATTCGGGCAGGAATCTTCGGGCAAAACCACTCTAACGCTTCAAATTATCGCAAATGCGCAGCGGGGAGGCGGGGTAGCTGCTTTTATCGATGCTGAACATGCGCTGGACTCCGAATATGCAAAAAGATTGGGTGTAAATTTGAATGATTTAATGGTCAATCAGCCAGACACCGGAGAACAAGCGCTGGAGATAGCCGAACTGCTCGTAAGGAGCAATGCGGTTGACGTAATAGTGATTGACTCAGTAGCGGCCCTTGTTCCTCGTGCTGAAATTGAAGGAGAAATGGGAGATACACATATAGGATTACAGGCAAGGCTGATGTCGCAGGCATTACGCAAGCTTACCGCGTGCATTTCAAAATCAAGAACAAGCGTAATTTTTATCAATCAGATCCGCGAAAAGATTGGCGTTATGTATGGAGGAAACCCGGAAACCACGCCTGGAGGCAGGGCATTAAAATTTTATGCGTCGGTGCGTATTGATATACGGCGGATTGGAAGTATAAAAGACGGCGATGCAATAATCGGAAGCAGAGTCCGCGCCACCATTGCAAAAAATAAGGTTGCAGCGCCTTTTAAAAGAGCGGAATTTGACATCCTTTACAACACAGGCATATCGCTGGCAGGAGACGTCCTTGACCTTGGCGCTGAGCATAATATTATTGAAAAATCGGGGACGTGGTATTCATATAGAGAAACCCGGTTGGGGCAGGGCAGGGAAAATTCCAGGCAATTTCTCATGGAACATCCTGAAATGATGAAAGAAATTGAACAATCAATACTAAAAATAGTATTGCCTTCTGCGACGCCTCAAAAGCCTCCCGAAAACCCCCCTGAAAGTACTGAAAAAAGCACACCTTCGAAGAGAGCGAAAAGTAATTAACGTATGAATACCGGTGAAATTCGCAATAAATTTTTAACATTCTTCGAAAAGAATTCCCATGTAATCTGGCCAGGAGATTCGCTTGTCCCGCAGGGAGACGCTACGCTTCTTTTTACGGGTGCAGGGATGAATCAGTTCAAAGATATGTTCCTTGGCAAGGGTAGATTAAATATAAAAAGGGCAACAACATGCCAAAAATGCCTTCGAACGGGGGATTTGGAAAATGTCGGCAGAACGGCTTCGCACCATACTTTTTTTGAAATGCTGGGCAATTTTTCCTTTGGCGATTATTTTAAAAAAGAAACCATTGCATGGGCATGGGAGTTCCTGGTGCAGGAATTAAGATTACCGGAAGAAAAACTTTTTGTCAGTGTGTATAAAGACGACCCTGAATCATACGAAATATGGGAAAAACATATCCGCATTCCCAAATCAAAAATCTATACTTACGGCGAAAATGACAATTTTTGGCCTGCAAATGCCCCTGCACAAGGCCCGAACGGCCCTTGTGGCCCCTGCTCTGAAATATTTTACGACCAGGGCGCAGGCGTTGGTTGTGGCCGGGAAGCATGTGAACCTGCCTGCGATTGCGACCGCTTTGTCGAAATCTGGAATCTGGTGTTTACACAATTCGACCGAAAAGAAGATGGCAGGCTGGAACCATTGCCCAACAAAAATGTAGATACAGGCATGGGACTGGAGAGAATGGCGCGTGTCATGCAGGGAGTGCCAACAAACTTCGATATAGATATTTTTGCCCCTGTAATTAAATCGATAGAAGATATTACACACCTGCGGTATCATGATAAAAAAGAAAACGCCGTATGTATGCGCCGGATAGCCGACCATGTAAAGGCCTGTATTTTTTGCATTGCCGATGGCGTTTTGCCAGGGAATGAAGGGCGGGGATATGTGGAAAGGCGTTTACTGAGAAGGGCTATACGTGATGGCGCACAACTTGGCTTAAAAGAATGTTTTTTATACAGGCTCGTGCCAATTATCAGCGATCTGATGCAGGATTATTATCCGGATATTAAACAACGCAGGGAGAATATCGCAAGGATCATAAAAAGCGAGGAAGAAAAATTCCTCGAAACTCTGGAACTGGGGACGGTACGGTTAAAAGAGTTAATGGATACAATGCAAAAGAATAAAATAAAAGAGCTTCCGGGAAAAGAGGCTTTTAAATTATATGATACCTATGGGTTCCCTTTGGACATGACCGAATTAATTCTCAGGGAACACGGTTTTGCCATGGATAGCACCGGTGTTGAAGTGGAATTGAAACGCCAGCGGATGCAGGCAAGGTCGTCATCCTCTATGACCGGTCAGGTATTTGATTCCGGTTTTTTGGGCAAGATTAAAGAGATATCAAAAGGCACAACATTCTTAGGGTACGAAAAGGATTCATGCAGGGCGAGGATCATTGCTATTGTTCAGGGCGACCACCTTATCGAAAAGGCTGAAGCCGGAAGTGAGGTATCAATAGTTTTGGATCAGACACCCTTTTATGGTGAGTCCGGCGGGCAAATTGGCGACACGGGAATCCTTGAGTCGGAGGGGAATCATGTTTGTATAACAGATACAAAAAAGAACGATTCCTTTATCATTCATATCGGAAAGATAACAAAAGGCATAGTGAGGGCAGGCGATATGATTGATGCGCGAATAGATACGCACCGGAGAGGTTTAATAAAAAGAAATCATACGGCGACGCACGTGCTTCATTGGGTATTGCGGAATGTCATTGGCAGACATGCGGAACAGGCGGGCTCAATGGTGTCCCCGGACCGTCTACGCTTTGACTTTCATCACTTTTCCTCTTTGACGAAGGAGGAAATTAACCGTATCGAGGACCTGGTAAACGAAAAAATAATGGAAAATGCGCCCGTGTCGGTGAAAGAACAAACGCTTCAGGAAGCAAGAAATGCCGGCGCCGTAGCCCTTTTTGGAGAAAAATACGAGGAAAGGGTCAGAATGGTTTCCATCGGAGATTTTAGCAAGGAACTTTGCGGCGGTACGCACATAAACAATACCGGAGAAATAGGACTCTTCAGAATCGTCGGGGAATCCTCTGTCGCTGCAGGAATACGTCGTGTAGAGGCGATCACAGGCATTTCGGCATTAACCAGGGACAGGGAAAAGGAGGAGATTGTTCAGGAATTGTGCGGCATATTGAATACGTGCGAGGAAGATCTTTCTTCAAAAACACAGGAACTCCTGAATGAAGTAAAAAAACTCCACAAAGAACTTCATAAACAAAAGCAAAAAGAATTACTGGAGAAAATTGATTCGCTTTCCGTGAATGCAAAAGAAGTTTCAGGCGTTAACATTATAACAAAGAGAATAGATAATGCATCGGCGGATGATATGAGAAGAACGGCGGACATGCTGATGAAATCAGAAAAGGAAACCGCAGTAGCATTAGGAAGCGTTCAGAATGGGCGTGTAATAGTAATTGTTTCTTTAAGCCCAGGCCTGGCTTCCCGTGGTTTGCATGCGGGGAATATCTCAAAAGAGGTCGCAAAAATAGTCGGCGGCGGCGGCGGCGGAAGACCGGAGATGGCGCAAGCGGGCGGACAGGTGGTTGGTAAATTAGACGAAGCACTTGATTTTGCCGAAACGTTGTTCAGCAAAGAAATCCTGCAGAAGATTTCTTGATTCATTTGTAACAATGTCGTTTTTTGAAAAAAATTTATACTGCACTTCATTGTGTATTGCAAGAGGTAAAACATTTGACGTCATGCGCCCTTCCCCTATCCCAGTTCCCTCACTATGGAGAGGGATTTATGGGTGTGCTTTGATACGGGCAAACATATATTGCCCATATAAAAGATGGCGACCTTAATTTTATTGAGATTTTTCAAAAAACCAGATTGTTACCTTAATTTTTTTTTGCAATTTGCCCTTTTGGCACATATAATTTTGTACTTCAAAGACTTGAGTTTTTTTCTGTCATTGCAGTGATAATAATTATCACGGTAAAGGCGCCCTTTAAAGGGCGGCAAAATACGTATATCTTACCGATGAGATGCAACGCATTTTAACATCATAGTGAGATTGTCAGGCCTGCTTCGTAAGCTACCATTTTTTAATATACGATGTTAAGGAAGCAAACCACCGCACCGATAAAATTTTGCCCGTGTTGAGGCCGGACGCCTATAAATAGTATTGTTAATTTAAAAAATAATGTGTATAATCCTGCTTCTATAAAATGAACGCATCAGGAAGAAAGTATTTCCGGTATTATTGGCAAAATCCGGTGAAATAACTATATGTTTATCCCAGCATTGCTGAATCAGTTTTGTGTAAACTATTAAATAAATTTTTAACAATGAGGTTTTAAATGGCTAATCCAAAGAGGAGACATTCTAACTCAAGAACACGTAAAAGACGTACGCATGATAAACTTACGGCTCCCGTTTTTCCGTTAGATAAAAATTTAGAAAAGGGGGGGCGTATCCGCTCCAAACGTTATGTTTGTTCGCACTGTAAACAAATAAATCAACCGCATACAGTATGCCATAACTGCGGATATTACCGGGGCAGGCAGGTAATTTCTGTTGAAAGGTAAGTTTATGAGGATTGCGGTAGACGCCATGGGCGGGGATAAGGCGCCGCAAGAAATTGTCAAAGGCTCTGTCCTGGCTGCGCAACAGGTGTCTGATGCTGAGATTATATTGGTCGGTGACGAAAACAGGATTAAACACGAATTACATTCTGGCGGAACCATTCCCAAAAATATAACTATTCACCATGCGACGCAAATAGTTGGCATGGAGGATCCTGCAACACATTCCATACGGCAAAAAATAAACTCTTCCATTACGCAAAGCGTTGAGTTGGTCGCTAAGGGGAAAGCTGATGCACTCGTCAGTGCGGGGCATACGGGGGCAACGGTAGCGGCGGCAATGCTACATATGAAAACACTGAAAGGCATTCGCCGTCCCGGCATTGCGATATCCCTTCCTACCCTTTATGGAGCATGTCTGATTATCGATGCAGGCGCCAATATCAGTTGCAAGCCCTTACACTTGTTTCAGTATGGAATTATGGCGTCAACAGTATGCAAACATCTCATGGGGAGAGAAAATCCAAGGGTTGGACTTCTCAATATAGGAGAAGAGGACGCTAAGGGCAACGATCTGGTCCGGGAAACCTTTTCGCTTCTTTCCAACTCACATTTAAATTTCATCGGGAATATTGAAAGCCGTGAGATATTTGATGGCAAGGCAGACGTCGTCGTTTGTGAAGGGTTTGTGGGAAATGTACTATTGAAATTTGCGGAGGGGATGGCGAAGAACCTTCTTACCACGATAAAAGCAGAATCGATGAACAGGTTTTGGGTAAAACTAGGACTTCTTTTGTGCAAACCAGTTTTTCAATCGATAAAAACAAAGATGGATTTTGCTGAATACGGAGGCGTTCCATTGTTGGGGGTAAATGGCGTTTGTATTATTTGCCATGGGAGATCTGACGCACGGGCTATACAAAATGCCATAAAAGCGGCATTAAAATTGACGAAAACAGCGGTTAACGGGCATATTATTTCAGAACTGGAAAAATCCAGTACACTTACTGCAGAAGTTGCTTAAGTCTTTAAAGGCTTTGTACCTTCTCTGGGCAATGAGAAATTGAACGCATACCAAAACCAAAGAGCAGCGATAACAGGGGTAGGGTCCTACCTTCCTGACAAGATATTAACGAATCATGACCTGGAAAAACTGGTAGACACTACGGACGACTGGATTCTGCAACGGACGGGAATAAGGGAGCGTCGTATTGTTGAGAATGGGGTGACGACGTCAGATCTTGGCGCCATCGCTTCGTTAAAAGCAATAGAAAATGCCGGGATATCCGCGGAAGAGATCGATATGATTATTACTTCCACCATTACCCCCGACTATCTTTTTCCTTCCACTTCCTGCTGTTTACAAAAACAAATTGGCGCGGTACATGCAAGCGCTTTTGATATTTCAGCGGCTTGTGCCGGATTTGTGTATGCGCTTTCCATCGGGCAAAGTGTTATAAATTCGGGAGCTGCAAAAACTGTTTTAGTGGTGGGCGCAGAATGTTTGTCAAAGATTACCGACTATACAGACCGGGCTACCTGTATTTTGTTTGGGGACGGGGCTGGCGCAGTCGTACTTCAAAACAATAAGGAAAAACACCAAATATTAGACACACGAGTGGTCTCTGACGGAACGTATGCGGACGTACTTATAATACCGGGTGGCGGCTCAAAACACCCTGCAACTACAGAGTCGGTGCAAGAAAGGTTGCATTATATCCGGTTTAAAGGAAGAGAAGTATTTAAACTCGCAATTAATACCATTACCAACCAGGTGATAGAAACCGCGCAAAAAAATGGTTTTACCGTTCAGGATATCGATTTAATTATCCCCCACCAAAGCAATCTGAGAATTATTGAAGCAACTATGGAAAGACTGAAACTGCCTATGGAAAAGGCATTTGTAAATATTGATAAATATGGGAATACCTCTTCTGCGTCGGTTCCCATAGCAATTGATGAGGCGCAACAGGCAGGAAGACTCAGGAAAGGCGATTTAGTGATGTTGGTAGCTTTCGGGGGAGGATTGACCTGGGGATCATGTGTTATCAGGTGGTAGAGGATTATGCGAAAAACAGCCTTTCTTTTTCCCGGCCAGGGTACCCAATTGGTGGGCATGGGGAAAGATTTTTACAAAGAATACAAAGAAGCTCGCGAGATTTTCAACAAGGCAAATGATGCGTTAGGGTTTGACCTTGCATCTTTATGTTTTGAGGGAAATCAGGAGGAATTAAACAAGACGTCTCTTAGCCAGCCGGCTATATTGGTGACTTCCATTGCAATACTTGAAGTGTTGAAGAAAATTTCTTTTTTTGAGAAAACTACCTGTGATGCGGTTGCCGGGCTGAGTTTGGGAGAATACACTGCACATGTATCGGCAGGTTCTGTTGCTTTTGCAGATGCGGTAAAACTGGTGTATAAGCGTGGTATCTATATGCAGGAGGCATGTGAGAAAAGTTCCGGAGGAATGGCTTCTGTCATTGGACTGGAAGATGGGAAAATAGAACATATTTGCAGGGAATTGAAACCGTTTG
>MHYI01000019.1:12474-14474 GCA_001828295.1 Planctomycetes bacterium RBG_16_41_13
AAAGAGGCGCCAGGATGGTAATCCCGCTAAAAGTGCAGGGAGCATTTCATTCCGGTCTAATGACTCCTGCCAGTGACAAGCTTTATTCCGAACTGGAATCAACGGTTATCTCAAAACCCGGAATTCCCGTAGTTGCAAACATTAACGCAGAGTATGTTTCCGGTCCGGAGGAAATAAGAACAGCTCTGATAAAACAGCTAAACAGTCCTGTCAAATGGTATCAATCTATGCAGAAACTGATACAGGATGGATTTTCTCAATTTTATGAAATAGGACCTGGAAAAACCTTGTCGGGACTTATGAAAAAAATTGATCCTGCTCAGCAAGTCAAAAGTGTTAGCACAATAGCAGATCTTTAATTGCGCAATAAATTTGAATTGTCTTTAACAAGGAGGTAAAAATCGTGACGTCCGTCGGAGAAAAAGTAAGAGAAATTATCACAAAACAAATGGGGGTAAAAGCGGAACAGATAACACCTGAAACATCCTTTATCAATGATTTAGGCGCAGATTCGCTCGATACAGTGGAACTAATTATGGAATTTGAAGATGCCTTTGATATGAATATTCCTGATGAAGATGCTGAAAAAATACGTACGGTGGGAGATGCAGTTAAATATATAGAGGAACACAAATAAATGCATGGAAGAAAAAGGGTCGTCATTACGGGGACCGGAGCAATAACTTCCCTGGGGAGGGAAAAAAAGAAACTCTGGTCTGCATTGTGCAACGGTGAAAGCGGCATTAAACCCATTACTTCTTTTGATACTACTGCATTTGAGGTGAATTTTGGCGGCGAAGTAAGCGATTTTAACCCGGCAGAGTGGCTCGATACCAAAGAGGCCAGGAGACTGGACCGGTTTTCACAATTCGCGATAGCGGCGACCGATATTGCAGTAACAGATGCGGGATTAAACTTTGATGCAATCGATACCGCGCGTGTTGGTGTCTTCATAGGATCCGGCATGGGCGGACTTTTGGAATTTGAAGCGCAGCATAAGAATCTGTTAAATAAAGGGCCGTCAAGGGTATCACCCTTCATGGTGCCTAAATTAATGGCAAATGCTGCTTCTGCACATGCAGCAATCCGGTATGGTTTAAGAGGCCCTAATTTCGCAGTAGTTGCCGCTTGCACAACAGGGGTAATCTCCATAGGGGAAGCAGTGCGGGTAATTCAGAGAGGCGACGCAGATATAATGATAACAGGAAGTTCTGAAGCGGTTATCACCCCTTTGGCCGTGGCGGGGTTTGGCGCAATGAAGGCATTGTCTACCCACAATGGTGAACCGCAGAAAGCAAGCCGGCCGTTTGATAAAAACCGTGACGGCTTTGTCATCTCTGAAGGGGCGGGAATAGTCGTTATCGAAGAACTGGAGGCTGCCAAAAAAAGAGGGGCAACAATCTATGCGGAAATATTGGGATACGGAATGACTGCTGATGCATACCATATTGCCGCGCCTAATAGCAACGGCGAGGGAGCGATACGGTGCATGACGCATGCTCTAAACGACGCCGGATGCGGCGTTGAAGCGATAGATTACATAAACGCCCATGCAACGTCTACCCCGCTTGGAGATCAGATAGAGGTGGGGGCCATTAAGAAGGTTTTTGGCGACCATGCCTCAAAAATTCCCGTGAGTTCTACCAAGTCTATGCTAGGACACCAGCTTGGTGCTTCTGGAAGCGTAGAAATTATCATTTGTGCGTTTGCCCTGAATGAGGGAGTTATTCCCCCAACTATAAATTATGAAACCCCTGATCCGCAGTGCTCAGGACTTGATTTTGTTCCTAACGAAGCACGTGAAAAAAAGATTCATAAGACACTTTCTAATTCATTTGGCTTTGGCGGACATAATGCGACCATCATACTTGGCAAAGTATAATGCATTAAGGGCGGAACAATAGTTCCTTAAAAGTTATTTCTTTGCACACTTCCATTCGTCAGTGCATGCTTTTTGTCAAAATATTTATTAGTGAAATCCGAATTATGAAATACGAAAC
>MHYI01000020.1:0-706 GCA_001828295.1 Planctomycetes bacterium RBG_16_41_13
TGAAGCGAATTTTATACATAATGATTGCCTTGTGTCTTACATCATTTGTTGCAAATTATTCAATGAGTTCCGGCGCAATTGCGTCTGAAAAAAAGGATGGAGAAAAAGTCAAAAAAACAACCGCAAAAGATCCTATCTGTGGTATGGAGGTACAAAAAGATAAGTCAACAAAAGTAGAACACAACGGTAAAAACTATTATTTTTGCTCCGAACGCTGTGAAGAAACATTTAAAAAAGAACCTTCAAAATATGAAAGAAAAACGAAAAAGGGAAACGAAATAAGCGACTTGTCAAAGGAGTAAAAAAGCGTATAATTACTGTTCGCTTTGAAATGAAGATTGATTAATTATTTATTTAAAATGAATAAATATATTGACAATTTTGATAGAAAATGTTAAAAAAATACACATGTAAATTTTACTCCATGTAAAGTATTATCATGAAATTTTTACTTTTTAAACTTTTTGTATTTTGAAAGGGGGTTAAGAGTATATGTTGAATAAGAAATTTTGGGGAATAGCCGCTTCTGTAGTTACGTCTGTTAGCCTAACGATGTGCATAGGCAATTATGTTTATGCCGAAGAAGAAACACACACACATAGTGAAAAGGCTTTAGCACCGGAACATGCAACAGTAGAGTTACCAATGTGTCCCAGTTGTAAAGATGTGCGCGTAAGTCCAGAAAAGGGAAGGACGCTTGCTGCAC
>MHYI01000020.1:847-1020 GCA_001828295.1 Planctomycetes bacterium RBG_16_41_13
AGTGTCCCAAGTGCAAAGAGGCACGTGTACGAGCAGTGAAAGGCAGGACATTCGCAAAATGGGAAATGAAGTGTCCGGACTGCAAGAAGAAATCACAAGAGTGGCTTACCCAACACTGTGATACATGCGATGTAGATTTCCTGGCATGCCCGATTTGCAAAAAGGAACAAGAA
>MHYI01000020.1:1210-1438 GCA_001828295.1 Planctomycetes bacterium RBG_16_41_13
ATTGTGCGCCGTTCCTAATTTGGGGTCTAATTCTAATGCCGTTTTATGTGCGGTAACAGCCTCGTCCAGTTTTTTCTGTTTACAGTACGTTAATCCCAGCTCATTGTAAGCAGATGCAAGCTTGGGATTCAAAGACAGTGCTTGTTTCTGCATCTTGATTGCATCTTCAAGTTGCTCATTCATTCTATAGACTACGCCTAAACTATAATATATCATAGGTTCGTCTGG
>MHYI01000020.1:1572-1784 GCA_001828295.1 Planctomycetes bacterium RBG_16_41_13
CGTCAAAGCCGCCTTTTTTAATATGTTCCAATCCGTAGTTATAATACTCTGAAGCTGACATTTTTTCCGGAAGCTTTACATCTTTTTTTACTTCCTGTTCAACGGATGTCTCTTCAGTTGCAGCTTCTTCGCTCTTACTTACAACTTCAGACACCTCTTTTTTGCTGCATCCGTGTAAAGACATAAATAACACGGTACCGGTAATTGTCAGT
>MHYI01000020.1:1956-3978 GCA_001828295.1 Planctomycetes bacterium RBG_16_41_13
GCCATGAAAGAAGCTATCTCCTTAAACACTGTTTTGTCATCAACCGGAATCTCGTCTATGGTCTTATACGCTTGTTTTATCAAATCTTCCGCATAATCCTGCGCATATTTTATCGCATCATATTTTTTGTATATTTCCAGCACCCATTTTATATCGCTGTCTGTTGTCTCATTCCTTGATTTTAGCATAATGTCACGCAAGTATTTCTTATCATCTGAAGAAGCGACCTGTAGTGCATATGAATAGAGAAAACTTGCCTTACCTTCCTTCACATCGGAACCAATTACCCCGCCGCGTCCCTTGCCGTGTGTTAAGTCGATTAAATCATCACGAATCTGAAATGCAGGTCCCATCGTTTTCCCCAGCGCCCATATCTTTTCTACAACCTTTTCGGGGATGCCGGATACAACAGCCCCACCAACCATGCCGCATGCAAGGTAGTACCCGGTTTTAAGTTCAACCATCGCCATGTATTTATCTACTGAAAAATCTTCCGCCGCTCTTGCGTTGATGTCAAGCGCCTGGCCTTCTACAGTTTTTTCGTAAGTTAAAGTAAGTATTTGTAATAAATGTATCTTTTTCCCCAATGAGACAGGGCTTGCTAACACACTTTTATACGCACAGGCAAGAAGATAATCACCTGCATTGATTGCATTGGCTATCCCATATTTCACCCATACCGTAGGCTGGTCTCGTCTTATCGTATCTCCATCCTCAATATCGTCATGCATGAGGAACATATTATGCATAATCTCTATAGCAAGCGCAAAATGTATCGCTTCATTGGTATTTCCTCCCAATGCCTCACAGGTAATTAAACATATTGCAGGCCTTACTCTTTTGCCTCCTGTATGCAGGTGATGCCATATTGGCTCGCTCAAATAATCATTTCTATGAGGCGGGATGATCTCTTTCAACAATTCATCTATCTTTGCACCGTAAATTTTAATAGATTCCTCTATGCCCATCTTTGCCTATTCCCTTCCCAGGAATTCACCAGTTCTTGTGTCGACTTTGATTACTTCACCATTATTGATAAACAGAGGCACTTTTACGATAAGCCCTGTCTCTACCTTTGCAGCTTTATAGACATTTACTACGGTGTCCCCTTTCATGCCTGGATCTGTTTCAATAATTTTCAGGGAAACTGACGTTGGAAGTTCTACTGATAATGCCTTGCCCTCATAAAAGGCTATCTTTGCCTGACTGTTTAACGTCATATAAGACATGGCGTCTTCAACCGCCTCTTTAGGCAATAATATTTGCTCATAATTTTCAGTATCCATGAAGCAATAATTCTCCCCATCTTTATAAAGATACTCCATGTTGCGATGCTCAAGGAATACATCTTCTATTTTATCCGTAGACCGGAATCGTTTTTGAACGATACTGCCTTGTTTCATACTTTTCAGTTTTGCCTGCACCATACCACGCCAATTTCCAGGGGTTACGTGTTGATAATCTACCACCAAATATAATTCACCGTCCATTTTTATCACCGTCCCCCTTTTGATTTCTGTAGCGCTTAACAATTTAATAACTCCTCAATAAAAAACATAAAACAAATATTATATAAATTCTGTCATAACCGTGTCTGCGACAAACAATCCTTTTTCCGTTAGTTTCAATCTTTCATTCTCATAACTAACTAAACCATATTTTGCTAATCTGTTCATCTGATCTCCAAACTGATCCTCTATTGTATAACCAAAACGTTCGTAAAAATCGGTATTAGATATGCCCTGTCGGAGACGCAACGCCATAACAACGGTTTCTGATGCAAATTGATCAAGTTCCAACTTTTCACGAAAAGATTTGACATTTTTATTTTCGTTTATTCCATCAATGTATTTAAATACATCTTTCTCGTTTGAAGTTCTCACACCATCGATAAAAGAATATGCCCCCGCCCCTATTCCCACATACCCATTATTTTTCCAGTAAACGTGATTGTGAGCACATTCGTACCCATATTTTGCAAAATTCGAAATTTCATAGTGATTATAGCCGTTACTCGTTAAA
>MHYI01000020.1:4008-5022 GCA_001828295.1 Planctomycetes bacterium RBG_16_41_13
TCTATGTATTCGTCCAATTTATGGATAGATGAGTCCTCTAAATCCTTTGTGAGCGAGGTACCCTCTTCATACGTGAGGGCATATGTCGATATGTGATCCGGACTCAATTCAACTGCGGTTTTTAAGTCTTTTTCCCAATCATCGAGAGATTGTTCCGGACTGCCAAATATTAAATCGACATTTATATTCTTCAAACCTGCTTTTCTCAATGAGACAAAAGCGTTTCCTGCGTCATTGCCTGAATGAATACGCCCAAGGAATTTTAATTGCCTATCCTGAAACGACTGTACTCCCAGGCTAATGCGATTTACCATGTATTCCTTTAGCAATCCGATCTTATTCACTGTCAGTGTGCCGGGATTTGCTTCAACCGTATACTCCTGTATCTCTGAAGATGGAATATAACGGATAACACTATGGAGTAGTTTTTCCAACTGAACTTCAGTTAATATGGTAGGCGTTCCTCCACCTATAAAGACGGTGTTAAGTACATATCGTCCATTTAACACACTTAACTCCTTCTCAATAGCGTGGAGATATCGGTCTATGGTCTTTGATTCTGAGGCAATCGAATTGAAATCGCAATAGCGGCACTTTCTAACACAAAATGGGATGTGTATATAAAGGGAATTATGAAGCATATCTTTTATAAAACATAGTCATGTAAGTTTACAAACTTAGTTGTGTATTAAGTTATTCCCTTTAAGTCCCCCTTACTAAAGGGAGAAACAGGGGGTTGTGTTTTTCCCGGGGTTATTTTCAACCCCCTCGCCCACTTTACTAAGGGGGGGGCTCCTTTATGCCCAACACCTAAAACCCGCATAAATAAAAATCTCCCGACAATTACAACATCGTTATTTTTCTTCTTTTTTGTATTGCCGTGTCATATTGCAAGGAATAACTCATTTCCCTCTCGATGATATTTTTATAATAATTCAGCCTCGTAACAGGATTTTTCAAAGTGCCTTTAAATTGTTTCAGAAGGTCTTTGTATATTAGTTTAACAGGTATCTC
>MHYI01000021.1:0-2476 GCA_001828295.1 Planctomycetes bacterium RBG_16_41_13
AGGTTACAAACCTGAACCCGCCAAGAATGAAAAATGTCGCTGTAGTGTTATTTCTTTTTTACGGTCTTTTTAGCGGTTTTTTCACCCTTTGCAGGAGTCTTTTTGCCAGCCTTTTGGGTCGGTTTTTTCACGGTCTTTGCCTTTCCGGTTTTCTTTGCCGGTTTTATGGCCGCCTTCTTTTTCCCTGTGCTTATAGATTTTAAGGCGGGTTTTTTCATGCTGGTTTTTCTTGCTTTTTGCGCCTTTTGCGCCTTTTCGCGGCTAACCCCGGCGGGTTTTTTCGTGTTGGTCTTGCTTGTTGTTGCGGCAGTGCCTGCTTTCTTTTGCACAACCTCTTTATCTTTCGTTTTTGCCTTTGCTTTTATTTTCGTTTTTGTATCAGGCGTAGTATCCATCTCTATGCCAAAAACGGATGACAAATCCTGGTCTTCAATGATTCGGGAACTTTTTCTCTTTGCCCGCGTGAGTAATTCTTCCGTTTTATCTTTGACCGTTTCCGATATCAAATCGCCAATTTCGATCTTCCGGAGCAGGAAGAATAAATTCGGATTGTCATCAAGCCTTGCCCCGACCCCATAAAGGGTAGCCGCAATGTGTTTGCACATGCTTGCCCAGTCGGGGCAGCTACAGTCAAATTTTATTTCTTTCGGAGAGGGAAACAGCCCTTTTCCATGAGTGGTAAACAGCTCGTCTAATGTTTTTGGGAACTTTCCCATCAAAAGCTCCTGCAGCGAATCGAGCTTGCCCTTGCAAAAATCCTTTACCTCTTCCCAGATGCCTTTTTCAAGCGTATTTATTGTTATTTCAATGGAATAGGGGCTTGAATCGGACCCCTGTACCAACGATGTTATCATGCCTTCGCGTATCTGAAGGTCAAGCACTGAACCGCAGCGCACGTAGCTTCTTCCTCTTCCGATACGGTTGCTGTAGTCGGCGTATCCTTCTAAATTTTTGTTCCATGCCTTTCCCCACCATGTTTTTGCAAGGGTATTACCCGCTATTATCACGGGCTTTATATCTTTGTTTTTCTTCATCAACTGCTTTAACGTATTTTTTGCTCTCTGCTGTTTTTCCCCAACGGAAACATATCTTGGGAATCCCCAGTAACTCATAATTGCCTCCTCCCTCCATTATAATGTTAATTTGAAAAGGTCAACCAGCGCTTCATTTTCCATTTCTGTTATCATGGACTCACCGGTGACTTGGATAACGTCTGTCGTTAATTTTGTTTTTTCACGCAGCATATCATTGATTTTTTCCTCAATAGTTCCCTTCGTTATGAATTTATGCACGATAACGTTCTTCTTCTGTCCGATGCGAAACGCCCGGTCTGTAGCCTGGTTCTCAACCGCGGGATTCCACCATCTGTCGAAGTGGATGACGTGATTTGCCTCTGTCAGATTTAGTCCGACGCCTCCCGCCTTTAGCGATAATACCATATAAGGAATATACTCCCGGTTCTGAAATTGTTCCACAATATTTTTCCTCATGCCAACGGAGACGCTCCCATGCATTACCAGTCCTTCGCGTCCAAATATTGTTTTCAAAAATGCGTGCAGGTGGCCGGTTATTTCTTTAAATTGGGTGAAGATTAATACCTTCTCCCGCTTTTCATAAATCGTTTCGCAAATTTCACGCAGCCGCATAAATTTTCCGCTGTCGGCCTCCTCATATCCGCCTGTTCCAAGAAACTGGTCAGGGTGATTGCAAAGCTGCTTAAATTTCATTAATGACGCCAAAATGAGTCCCCTTCGCTGAACGCCTTCTGTTGCTTCAAGTTTTTTTGACAGTTCTTTGACGGTGTTTTGGTACAGGACGACCTGCTTTCTGCTTAACCCGGCATAGGTGTACATTTCAACCTTTTCCGGCAGGTCGGAAATGACCGTTTTGTCGGTCTTTAATCTTCTTAAAATATACGGGCTGATGATCTTCTTTAACCGGGTGTATCCGGTGTGATTCTTTTTAACGCTGCCCGCAAATTCGCTGAACTCCTTTGCGCTTCCTAGCAGGCCAGGGTTCAGAAAATCAAACAATGACCACAGATCAGACAATCTGTTTTCAACGGGAGTTCCTGTCATAATAATTCTATTTTGTGATTGTAATGCCTTTATATTACGTGTCTGTTTTGTGCCTGGATTTTTAATTGCCTGTGCTTCGTCCAGTATCACATAATGCCATACATATGTTTTCAGCCATTCATACTTTTGTACAAGGGTGTATGTAGTGATTACAAGATCAAGTTTGTTGATCGATTCTTCGTCTTTTACCTCAAATTTTTTATCTTTGTGTGCTTCCGGATGGGCGACAAAATAGTTCAGATCGGGCGCAAAACGGTTTATTTCATTGCTCCAGTTTGAAATCAGGGATGCGGGAATTATCAGCAGGCTGGCGGCTTTCTTTTTTTTATTTTTCAGGAGATGCAGGAATGCCAGTATTTGTATCGTTTTGCCAAGCCCCATATCATCCGCCAGGCATG
>MHYI01000021.1:2514-2840 GCA_001828295.1 Planctomycetes bacterium RBG_16_41_13
ACCCCTTTTTCCTGATAAGGTCTGAGCTGTGCCTTAAAGGTATGGTCCAAACGTGCCGGGGGAATCAAGTCATGGTTTGCCAGTTTTTCCATGACCTGCTCCAGCCACTTTCCGTTTGAAACTTCAATATTGTCGTCATTTTCCGGCAAACCAAGCAAATTGTTCGGGTTCAGTTGCAGCCTTAGTGCGTCCCGCAGGCTGAAATGCTTGTCTGCCGTTAATTTGCGGGCGTTCTCATAGGCGTGAAGAACCTGTTCAAGCTTTTCGGCGTCAACGGCAATCCATTTACCCTTGATGTATGCCAGACCGTTGGTTTCCGCCAGCAG
>MHYI01000021.1:2879-6274 GCA_001828295.1 Planctomycetes bacterium RBG_16_41_13
AAGCAGACTGACGTTGAAATCGAGTAGTGAGTCCATACCAAGAAAGGTTTCTTTTTTGCCCTCCAACTGAATGTTTACCTTAAGCGGAGAAGATGCGGATTTCCACCAGTTGGGGATACGGCACAGGATGCCGTATTTTTCATAGGTGGGAATTTCTTTCAGAAAGCGGTATGCTTCCTTTTCGTCCCATGCCAGTGGATGAAACAGTTCGCCGGAGTCAACGAGATGAGAGATCAGATCGCTTTCCTTTGCCGCAAGGTGTACGGTGGAAAGAAGGTCCAGCAGTTTTTCATTGTTCCCCCCATATTCCGTCAATGCGTATTTTAAGGGGAGGTGTTTTGATTTGCCCTGTTTGTCGCCTTGGGTGGAATAGGTGGCGAGAAAAGCAAAGGGATAATCCTGCCGTTTATTTTCAACAAGATGAAAATAAATGCGTCCGACAAGATGTAAATCAGGGCTGTAGGTATGGATGAAATCCTCTATCGTTCCCTGGTAAATGCTGATTTCGTATTGAAATTGCGCATTGAGCATCTGCCAAAACAGTTTAAGAAGTTCGGCGTTAAGGTACTCAAGGCCTGTCATGAGGGGGGCGCGAATCAGCATCTCAGCAATATCTTCTTTCCCTAATGGAATGGCTATGTGGTTTCTGATAGTTTCAAGGTCGGGTATATGGCGCAGCTTATTTGAAAATTCAGAAGCAAAATACCGCCAGTAATCGAGGGATGGCGAGAGCGGGATGGATTGGTCTGAAAAGCTAAGGAATAAAAGGAAGGATTTAAAATCGGTTTTAAAACGGCTGTGTATCTCATTTTGCAGCAGTTGCTGGTTTTTGTCTATCCGTTCCTTTACTTCATTCCACTCCAACTGCAAAGCGCCGTTGGGCATGACTATTGCGTTTAGTTCAAAATTCATAATAATTTACCATTTAATAAGATTGCGTCCTTCGTATTTTGCAAGATAAAGCGCTTTGTCTGCTTTGGAAATTAACTTTTCCGGAGACGAGGCGGCGTTTGGAACATCGCTTGAAATGCCAATGCTTACGGTGATTCTGCCGCTGGCATTGGAATCTTTGTGGGGTATATTCATCGCATCAATATTCGATTGCATTGCCTTTGCAACCATAACTGCACCGGTTTCATCTGTATCAGAAAGCAGGGCGACGAACTCCTCTCCGCCGTAACGTGCAATTATGTCGCACTCTCTTTTCAGGGCGCTGCGCAGGGCCATTGATACTTGTTTAAGACATTCATCCCCTTTCTGATGGCCGCAGGTATCGTTATAGTTTTTGAAAAAATCAATGTCAATCATCAATATGGATAGCGGTTTTGCCAGCCTGACTGACAGTCTCCATTCATTGTGCAGCATTTCGTCAAAAAAGCGCCTGTTAGCGAGCCCGGTCAGACTGTCAGTCCGCGAGAGTTGATGAAGCTTTTCATTTGCCAGTTTTAACTTTTGGTTTGTTTCTTCCAGCACCTGCGCAAGTTTAAGTAGTTCTTTCTCTCTGTTTTTGCGCTCGTCCATTTCTTTTTTTAATCTCAGTACTGAACTTACCCGTGCGATTAATTCGACCGGATTTAAAGGTTTTTTAATGTAGTCTATCGCACCGGCGCCAAATGCCTGTTTTAATCCTTCGTCCGTATCCTCCGCCGTTATCATTATAATGGGAATATTCTTTAAATGACTGGTCGCATTTATTTTCAGGCAGGCTTCTACTCCGTTTGTACCCGGCATGTTAATATCCATAAGGATTAAATCAATTTCACATTTCCCCTTTTTTGCGGTTTCATCATCCAAACCCAATAAATGAAATGCTTCCTGAGCAGAATTGGCAAAAAAGAATCGTGAAAATCCTTCCGGTGTTAAAAATATTTCTATCTGTCTTTGTACGTGTTTGGAGTCGTCAACGACGAGTATCGGGTTATTCATAGACAATCTCTATTAGTTTTTTCCAATGGACGGAACGGTTATTCGTGAATACGTATACGAACACGATATTTGTCAACGGTAATTATTGCCTTTTTTTCAACTGTCAAGTAAAAATCGCATGTCAATTCAGTACCAGTGCCGGTTCAATCCTCTCGTGAGCAACCATCCGGTATGCGTAGATTAAACATGCCTGTATATCCTCTTTTTCCAAAAAAGGGTAGCCTTCTAATAATTCTTCAACTGTTGAACCGCTGGCAAGCATTCCAAGTATATGTTCAACAGCTATTCGCATTCCGCGAATAATCGGCTTTCCGTTAAAAATTAAAGAATTGTAGGTAATGCGTTTCAAAAGTTCTTCGTCTTTCATAATTTTTCTCCAATTTACGTATTTTATCTAATCTGATCGGGCTATTCATAGACAATCTCCACTTGTTCAATGTACTGTGACATTGCATTAATCCATTTCTGTGCTTCTGCTGCGTGCCTGTTTTTAGCGCTTATTTCAAGGAATTTTCCCATGTCGGTAAGTTCAGCAAAGCCATAGCCTCCGCTTGCCCCTTTTAACCGGTGTGCCAGTGTTTCGATTGTTTTGTAGTCTGTGTTTTGTAATGCGGCAGTCATCGTCATGATATCGCTTCCTACGTCTTCAATAAATTCAGGAATAACATTTTTAAATACCGGATTAATTGAAACAAATAATTTATTTTCAACAGTAACTTCATGCGTAATTTGCTCTGCTAAAATGCCGCCTTTTCTCCGTCTGCTGCCGGTTGGTAATTTAGAGGCAAGGGGACATAATTATGTATGGCGTCGATAAGTGTTTGTTTTTTTATTGGTTTAATAAGGTGGCAATTGCATCCCGCGTCAATGCTTTTTTGTTCATCTCCTTTAAGTGCATGAGCTGTTAATGCAATAACAGGCGTTGCTTTCAGCCCGTGTTCCAATTCGTATTTTCTTATTTCCCTTGTTGCGGTATAACCATCCATTAAGGGCATTTGTATATCCATTAATACCAGATCGTACTTTTCGTTTTTAAATTTTTCCAGACATTCAAGCCCATTTTCCGCTACATCCACGGTAAAGTTTGTTGTATTAAGATAGGCTTGTATCAGTACCCGGTTGTGATAGTAATCTTCAACAAGCAAGAGTCGCCGGGTAGGCACATTTTCAGGTATTTTTATAACGGGACGAGACGCCGGCCCGGTAACCGGTATGGTCTTTTGTGGGTCTAAGACGGCGTTAATGCTGGTGAGAAGGTCATATCTCTTGATGGGTTTCACCAGATATGTGGTTATTCCTAATTCTTTTGCCCTTGCCACGTCCCCGCTTTTGTTGTCAGAGGTGAACATCATAATGATCAGGCTGGCAAGCGCTGGATCGTTCTTGACGGAACGCGCAATCTGAAACCCGTCCATGCCGGGCATGCGGCAATCAAGGAGGAGGAGGTTGTAAGGTGTTCCGGCGTTCCT
>MHYI01000021.1:6385-6555 GCA_001828295.1 Planctomycetes bacterium RBG_16_41_13
TATTATCAGGACGTAAGGTTTTTCAGCGCCCGATAACGGTATTTCTTTTTGTTCCTGAGGTTTAGGATGAACATCAAAGGTTACGGTAAAATAAAAGGTGCTTCCTTTGTCAGGGGTGCTTTCTACCCAGATTTCTCCATCCATTAATTCAACCAGGCGTTTGCAGATTG
>MHYI01000022.1 GCA_001828295.1 Planctomycetes bacterium RBG_16_41_13
AAATATTTCCCGCTCGCTGAAAGGCTGCAATTGATACTCGCCGTAAGCAGAAAGGTACGTGTCAAACTCCTTTTTTAACGAGGCGAAGTTATTGATATTAATTTCCGGATTGTAGAAGTATATGGTCAGCTTGTTCCCGGCAAATGCGCTAAAAGAGAAAAAAAGACAAGGCAGGAGTATTAAGAAAAATAACAACAACGAGGCGGTGGAAGCGCCGTTGGGCAAATGAGTGCATTTGCCCGGAGAGTAGCCGGTACTGAGACTTTGCGCTATGCGTAGAAGCATAGCTCTGCAATATGGCCGGAAGTCAAAATGCATAGAGAATTACCATAAAATATGTTTGGGCCGGTATTTTGAAATATACAACAAAAGGCAATGGCCGGCCGTTTACAGATATTTTTATTTAGCCGGCAGGAAATCTCTTTCCCCATCAGGATGGTTAATTTAGCAAAAACAAATAAAATTGCAAGTCTTTTATTTTGTTTGCCCTATTAAATTAAAGAACTAACAAAATATCCTCTTGATAAACATGGTGCCATAACAAGCTTTCGGCAGAAAGAAATTCAGGATTACCTTTTTATTAACCGGATACATCTCGTCTTGGGAATAATTAACGACCAAATCTTCAGGAACGACCATTGCCCGCCTTTCGATACCCTTGAAAAAGCCATCCCGTATCTTTTTTGTAGTAAACATGTGTGCCTTTATTTCGTGTGTCTTGAGTAACTCGGAATAAAGGATTTTGGTGAAGGCGTCGGGCATCTTGATATTGGACGCGGGCATGGGAATAACAAGGCTGCCTAAATACGCAGTTACTTTATCGTCACCATGCGAGGGGAAAAGATAACTTCCCGCAATTCCCTTGGAAGATTTCAGATGAGCGCCTCCGCTCCGGGGAGAGGCATCCTGAGCCGGAAGGCTATTCTGGTTTGTATCAGGATACATAGCGGCTAAGGAAGGGCAAACGTTGTCGTCTTGAGCGGAGCTGAGCATCCCGGCGCCCGTTGGCAGCAGATTTCTGTGGGTCTGGTTGCCGTTAGTAAGGGCGTGTATGATCTTCCTTAAAAGCTCGTTCCACAGGTGCGATTGGTAGGCGGAAAAAAAGAGACCCATCTTCTCGTGGGATATTCTTTGGAGTATGGTGGCAAATCCATTTGAGTGTTTTTCCAGATATCTGAATGCCTCTTTTTCAAACTTGCTCGCAGCCCCTTCGAGGCACGCTTGCCAATTACCCCAGTTTTGATAAAAGTATTTCCTGTATTCCTTTTCTTCCCTGCTGTCTTCCGGATGAATGCTGGAAAAGTACGCCCTCAACGCGCCGTTGTAATGCTTTTTGATTATCTTTTCGGCAATAAATCCTTGACGGGCGTCGAAGCTGCCGAACCGCTGGTCGTCGAAATAATTCGGGTATCCGTCTTTTTTTACACACTCAATCTCTCGTAATGCCGGCGTTAATTCGGCATCGGCAACGTCCCTGACCGTAATCTGAAAACGATTCCCCGTGATAAGGTCTGACCCCATAGGCCTGTCCATGAGACCCACAAGTCCCATTGAATAGTTTTCATCACCCAACTTCTCGCCGTCAGGCGCCGGAGGGTATGGCACTTGCTGAGTACGGGACAATTCTTCTGCATCTTGTTTGGGAGACGGGAAAGCCGGGGATACAACCCTGTCGGCGCTCCGCCGGGCAATCGTTATATACTGTGACGTAATGGCGTGCTTATCCTTTTTGCCGCCGTATGAAAGGTCTGAAAAGGGTATGCTGAACGTTTGGGAAATCCTTCTTAAAACGTCAACCGTATTCCAACCCCTCTTTTTAAGACGATAGACACAGAAACTCCCGTTTTTTCTCATCGGAAGACCGGCCACCTCTTCAACAACAAAATCTTCCGGATGAACCTTTATTTTTATCATGTATTTCGTTCCCTTTTGTTTATTAAATTACTTTCTGCTATTTTTATCTGTCGTCTTCCACCTTCCTTCCGCACCTCTTCACGGGAACAGCGTATAACAAGATAATTGCCAGAAAGAAATGCAAAAAGTGTATCTACCATTAGGGGTCGTGTGATGTAATAACAACGAAGCGTTCCATCCTCGTAGAAATCTATAATCTTGAGCTTGCGCAGCACTGAAAGATGTTGGGAGAGGTTAGATTGCTCAATTTCAAGTAAATCCTTGATGTCCGTTACACACTTAGCTCCTTTAACAAGCTCTTCTAAGATCAATAGTCTGGTTGGATGTCCCAGGAGCTTTAGAACTTCTGCTTTGTCTCTTATGTCCAATTTGTTCATTTGTTAGAAATTTATTTGATTGTTATATTATATTATGAACAAGCATATTTTTTATGTGGTAGTTTTTAAACATCCGGATATTCAAGGTATATCTCAGGTAGCGGTACTTTAGTTCAGAGTACTTGCCAAAATAAAACTCATACTAAGGTTTGTTTCCCACACTTACAAAAAGGGAATATTGTGCCTTGTTATAATCTATAATTGATGAAATATAATCTTTTCTTGCCTGTATAAATGCCGTTTGTGCCTGAAGCACCTCAAGGGGCAATCCCATGCCAAGTTTCAACCTGGCCTCATTAAGCCTCAGAGATTCCTCCGCATCCGTGATGCCTTGTTTTGCAATCGTTATTTGTTCCTGCTTGGCATTTACCTGAGTATGGGCAACGATTATCTCTTGTATAATATCCTGCTGTTTCTTTGCCAATTGTATCTCGGATGAACGATATCTGGCATCGGCCTTTTCCCTGCGCCCTTTGTGAAAAAGCCCACCTGAACCTATTGTCCACCCCAACGAAACATTATATTCCTCGGTACTCTTGAGATGATCAAAGTTTTGCCCCAAACCACCCGCGCCAAAATCGGCTTGTAATGATGGTATTATAGGCCCCCAGAACGAAGCAGTTTTTTCTGTTTTGTTTGCTTCGAGTATCGCCAAGGCTTCTCGTAACTCTGGTCGCCGATGAATGGCAGTCTGCATAAATTCTTCTATCGTAATTTCTTTAGACAAGAGATAGATGGGAGTTATTACCCGATCAGCAGCATAAAGCTCAATCTTCTGATCAAGCATCAGGATGGTGGCAAGTTTTACTGATGATATTCTCAGCGCCTCTTTTACTTTTGTAAACGATAGCCGTTCACTTGATAATTGTGCCTTTGCCCGTAAGACATCTCCTTTAAATCCTTTTCCATATTTAAGGGCAACTTCTGTTTCTCTGACAAGCGTTTCTGATATTTTCAGGGCTTCTTCCGCAATCGCTAATTCTGCCTGTGATTGTAAAAGGTCAAAATACGCTAAGGCGGCTTTTAATTTCATATTTTGCGTAACTGTTTCCAGAGAGGCCTTGCTTGCATGGTATCGTTGTTGCGCCGCAAGGGCTGAAAATACCGCTTCACCAGGGCTGTACTCCAGGTTCAAATTCACCCCGGGAGACACAAACTGTTTATCTGTCTCTAAAAACGTTCCACTTGTATCCTGAATCTCACCTTCGTGTCTGAAAAACCCAATCTCAGGAGTGATGTTTGGAATAAATCTCTCTTTCGATAATATCACCTCTGCGTAGGCATCGTGCACCTTTTCCCGGACAAGGGCCAGCTCAAGGGGCTGCGCGCCGGCAAGTCTGAGCACTGTGGTCAAATCTATGGGATATTTCTCGGTATCATTTCCTTCGCCGGGATAAGCATCTCCTGCCTTTAACAGTTCTTCCGGCGGCAAGTATTGTGATGGGGCCTTTAACCAATTGGTATCCCATACTTTGGGATGAGAGGCACACCCGGAGACTATTGATATGATACATGTTGTAATTAAGATACTACTATGTAAACTCATTTAAGACCTTTCTGTATGAATATTACTGTGAATAACGATATTACATTCGCGGTTCTGAGGTAATAACTGTTTCGCCCTCAGTTACTAAATGTTTTCCTGCAACTATCGCCTTATCACTTTCCTGCAATCCATCCAAGATTTCTATGTTAATTCCGTCATCTATGCCCGTTTTTATTGGTACTTTCCTTACCGTATTATTGATATCAACTACATAGGCATATACCTTATCACTTTCTGTAACAATGGCCTCTGCTGGAATTATCAGGGCATCTTTATGCGCCTCGAGATTGATTGTCACCTTTGCAAACATACCGGGCCGTAAGAGATGTTCGACATTGGAAACGTCTATCTCGATCAGCATCGTCCGGGTATTTCGTTCAAGCGCCCATGAATAACGAGAGACAGATGCATCGAAGGTCTTTCCCGGAATCTCATTAACAGTCAATATTGCCTTTTTCCCGGTCTCAATAAAAGGGGTATCGGGCTCAGGCACATGTACCTGTACTCTTAGGGTATTCATGTTCATAATATGCACAATTGAAGCTGTCTTATCTTGTGATGTCGTTGCCACCTGAATGAGGGCACCAGGATCCACCCATCGGTTCGTAATCACACCTGAAAAAGGGGCCTTTATTACGGTATAGTCAAGAAATGTCTTTGTCTTTTTTATCCTAGTCAAGACAACATTGTGTTTCCTTTTTGCCATGGTAAATTCTGCCTTTGCTACCTCCATCTGCCATTTTGTCTCATCAACCTGTTCTTCCGACACCAAATCCTTGCTTTCGACCTGGACCTTTGCCAGGCGATTATAGATAATTTCTTTTAATGTCACTTCCGCTTGAGCACGTTTTATGTCCGCCTTGCACTGTGCCAATTCCGCCTCTTGTGTTTTCAGGTCGTCTTCAAGTTCAGGAACAGCGATCCTTGCAATGATATCTCCTTTCTGTACCCAATCACCCTTATCATACCGAATCTCTTCAAGATAGCCGGAGACCTTTGCGAATAAGGTAGCTTGCTCCCATGGGAATATATCGCCAGGCAAGAGGACCTTATTATATACTGTCTGTCGCACCGGATTTTGAACCACGACATGAGGTATTTCAGATGAACTATCGGCTGAGATGTGCATTTGATCCGCAGTTTCTCTCTGGCTGCCGACAGGGAAAAAAAAGATTGCCGTTATACCTCCAGCAAGGAATATGAATACTCCACTGATACCTATTACTATCATTTTCGTGGTCTTTGCTTTCTTATTGAGCATACATATTTCCCCTATTCCTGTTTCTGCCAAAAATTGTATAGAAAGTAGGCACAACTATTTGATCGAGTATAAAAGCCCCCACTGTTCCACCGATAATTGAACGTGCTAAGGGGATATTTGTTCCACCTTGACCAATACCAATTGCCATGGGTAAAAGGGCTAATACCGTAGTCAAAGAAAGCATCATCATAGATTTTAGGCGTAACTTTGCAGCCTGTATAATAGCCTCTTCCTTCACAACTCCTCTTTCTTGAAGTTCATTGGCAAAGTCTACCATGAGAACACCGTCTGCGACAACCATCCCTACCATCATAATAATTCCCATTAAGGATTGAATATTCAGATTTGTATTGGTGAAGTAAAGCATACATGCAACGCCAATAAGACCAAGTGGCACACTGAACAAGATAATAAAAGGATCGCGAAAGGATCTGAACTGCGCTACCATGACCAGATAAACAAGTAAAATTGCAATCACCAAACCAGCTTCAAATTGCTTAAATGATTCCTTCATACTTTGTACTTCCCCACGAATATGGTAGGTATATCCCTTTTGTTTATATTTTGCCATTAACCTTTGAAGCCTTTCAGACCTCTCTAATCTTTTTTCTATTTCTGCAGCAACAGAACCAACATCTCTGCCGGACACATTTGCATATACATCAATCACCCTGATAATATTCAAGTGATTTACCACTGCCGGCGCAGTCGAACGGCGGAAAGCAGCGACGTTCTTAAGAAGAGTTGCCCTCATTGTATCAGAGCTGGTAATAGGAATGTTTTCCAGTGTTTGTAATGAGCGTATATCATTTTCAAAGTATTGTGCTCCAATAAAATAATGATTACCATTGCGATGATCTATCCAGAATCCAGGGTCAAAATTAACACTTGAATTGAGCGCCGTAACAATGTTTTTTACAATATCCTCCTGTGAAATACCCAGATGAGCAGCCTTTATTCTGTCCACCTCAATATCGATGGCAGGGTAATCAAGACGTTGTGCGATGCGAACATCGGCAGCCCCTTGAACTTTTTTTACCTCTTCAACAATAGCCTCTGCTATTTCATGCGATGTCTCAAGCTGACTCCCGGCAACCTGGATATTTATGGGCGATGGCAATCCAAAATTAAAAGCGGCAGTTAACATGCCGCCCGTATCAAATGCAAATTCAACTCCCGGGAATTTTTCCCGTAATCTTTTGCGTAATAGATCGACATAATAAAAGGTCTCATTCCGGGCGACTTCTTTCAGTTGCACTAACATAAATGAATCCATAGGGCCGGTATTCGGTGTATACGCGGCTGGCCAATCCATAAGGACGCCAATATTAGAGATCATCATTTGTAAATCAGATTGGGGTTTATTCCCTTCAGGATCAGATTCTCCCATAACATCCTGGACCTCCTTCTCTACTTCCTTCATCAATCGTTCACTTTCTTCAATACGAGTGCCGGAAGGAGCACGGACAAGCAACATAAACTGCCCTGCATCCACTTGAGGGAAGAGTTCCGTTCCGGTTCTTTTAAAGAGAAAGAGAGAAACAAGAAACAGGAGAAAAACAATGAAAAGAACAAGTGGTTTTTTCCGTAAAACTGTCCGTAAAAGTTTATCATGAAAGCTAAAAACAAATCCCCTCTTCGTTGTTTCCTGCGCACCCGTATTCTTTTGGGTGGAAGTTTTCCGCAAAAATTTGGCGCAACACGCGGGAACCACGGTCATGGCAATAACATAAGAAGCAACTATCGTAAAAATGACAGTCAGCGCCAATGGGGTAAAAAGGAACTTTGCCATTCCCGAAAGGTAAACAATGGGGAAAAAAACCACAACAGACGTAACTATGGAAACCAATACGGGTCCGGCAACCTCTGTTGCGCCATCTAACGCAGCCTGCATGGGAGACTTTCCCTCCATACGTAAATGTCTGGAAGTGTTATCCATTACTACGATTGATGGGTCAAGTAAGTTACCCAGCGCCAGTGCAAAACCTCCCAGTGTCATACTATTTAACGTATTCCCGGAAAAATACAATCCTATAAATGCGGCGAGTATTGACACGGGAAGTGAGATGAGTATTATCATTGTTAGACGTACATGAGAGAGAAAAACCCATACAATAATTGCTGTAAGTATAGCGCCAAATATACCTGAATATTTTAATCCGTTAAGGGAATTCTTAATCGATACCGACTGATCCATCACCACCTCCATGCGTAAGTCTTTTGCCCGAGGGTCCATTTCCCGGATACGCTGCAACATCCTTTTGCTTTGCTCGCGTACTTCATTGGTAATTTGAATGGTATTTGCACCCGGCTGGCGATAGATGGGGATATAGACCTGCCTTTCCCCGTTCACGCGTACAATGTTTGTCTGAATCTGGTAAGAATCCTGTGCGGACGCCACATCACGAAGAAACACGGTCGCCCCGTTTTCAACCTTAATGGGTATATCATTGAGTTCTTCAACCTCTGCCACCATGGCATTCGAGTTTATCTGGTAATCAAGCATGCCAAACTTGGCATTACCGGTAGGAATCATTAAATTCGAACGTTTCAGGGCCTTCACTACATCCATCGGAGAAAGTCCACGTGACTCCAGTTCATCCCGGTCAACATATGCAAGTATTCTCCTCAACACGCCTCCATACACAGCCGGGGCTATTACCCCGGAGATACTCTGAAGCTGATTACGGAGATCGAAGTATGCTACATCATAGAGTTCCTTCTCACTCATGGTAGGGCTTGATATGCTCAAGAGGCAAAGCGGTATTGAAGCTGTCGGGTCATATGGCATTACCATTGGGGGAATGGTACCGGGAGGCAAATAAAAAAGATCGGATATGGCGAGTGACGTCACATGGGACATGGCCGTATTGGAATCGATATCTTCCCTGAAAAAGTTTTTTATCACGCTGACCCCGATCATGGACTTTCCCTCCTGATGCTCGATACCCACTGATTGGCCCGTCCACCGTTCCAACCGCGACGTAATATCACGTTCCATCACAACCGCAGGCATGCCAGGATAGAACGTAATTATCTGGACTGCAGGCGTCTTGAAAATGGGAAGTAGGTCGGCAGGTATACGTGTATACGAAGTGACACCAATCACGGCAATGGCTAACGCCATTACAATTACCAAGTAAGGATTCTTTAATGCAAGTTTAATAAGTCCCATGTTTACCTCTTATATTAAGAACAATCAATTCAAGCACCTTCCATCCACTTTAAACAACATGAAAGACAGTTCTTCTACTTTCTTATTGTCCATTTTGACCTCCTCGCGATAAATGATTAATTGCTTTTTGCTGTTTTTGTCTGCCGTCTTTTACCTTCCTTTCGAACCTCTTCGCATGAACGTCGCACAACAGGATAATTCCCGGAAATGAACATAAAGAGTGAATCTACCATTCGGGGACGTGTGATGTAATAACAACGAAGCGTTCCATCCTCATAAAAATCTATTATCTTGAGCCTTCGCAATACTGAAAGATG
>MHYI01000023.1:0-1343 GCA_001828295.1 Planctomycetes bacterium RBG_16_41_13
TCCTTATGTCATTAAGAAAAACCCTTCAATTCTATTTTGGATTATCGTCAGTGCCCCAGATTATAACGACCAATCCGTATACTTTCTTAAGAATAAACTGATATTTCGGGGTAAAAGTGATGACGAGATTAAGTTGCTTACAGATGAATATTGGAAAGGGGAAACAATATTCGTAAGCGGCGGCTCCTTCGATGAATACATTAACGCAACCCCAAATATGAGAAAGGATCTGACGTGCGTTGACCAGGCAGGGAAAACTGAACGTACGACATATAATTTCTATCAAAAGAAGTTTTTATCATTGGGCTATCCGGTAAATCGTAAAACAGGATTTGTCAATAACATGCCGGGATATAAAGAAGCAGTTTCATCTATTACATGCCCGGTATTAGCCATATTTGGCGAAAAAGACTTCATTGTAAACTGGAGAAATACAATTCAGTTTTATAAGGGAACAATTGGCATAAACAATTCCGAATTATTGACAATAAAAACATTTCCAAATTGTAATCATAATATACAAAAATGCAATACAGGTGCATTCATGGAAGATTTAACAGAATTTAATTTTGAGTTTTGCAACGGATACTATGATGCAATATCAGATTGGATTAAAAGCAAAGGACTGGGGAAATAATTCACTGCACCGTACCGGCAAACTGTTGCTTCAAATGGCGTGCGAGTGGGAGCAAAACTTGACCAAATAACTGCGGGCAGGGACAACACAGCGCATAACAAACAAAACACCGATGCTGATTCCAAAAAAACCAAGAAGTTGAACGATGTGCCGCATAAGACGATTGACGCGGAACTTTTCCTACGCATGACAACAAAAAATGCCGAAGGCATACCATTATTCATGAACAAAGTCTCTTTTTAAATAAATCATATCCTTTAATTGTTTTCCATTCTCAAATATTTCATGATCATAATTATTTATAAAAAAATCCTTAATTGTATGAGAATATATAAATCCAAGACTTTTATAAAATGACAATATCTTATCATCTTCCCCAGTACCAACCAATAATTGATTACATTTTCCTTTATATTTTTCAATTATATATTTTATCATATAACTTCCATACCCTTTCCCTTGATATTTTTCATAGGTAGCAATATTTTTTATTTCATAACTGTTTTCAGATTCTTGTGTCACAACACATACAGTTTTTAAATCATTATCATATAAAGCAAATAAATCACCTCTATTGAGATATTTTTTAACCATGTTTTCTTGTTCATCACCCAAAAGTAATAAATCTATAAACTCTTCTTTATTTTCATTAATTGTTTTAATTTCCATTCTATTCTCCTTTTATATATTTATACATTTTAGTGTC
>MHYI01000023.1:1580-2324 GCA_001828295.1 Planctomycetes bacterium RBG_16_41_13
TTTCATGAAACGACTATATTTATGTAAGTAATTATCATAAAACAATCATGATAAAAGGAGAGAAGTATTATGAGAAAAATAGTCGTTCTATCATTTATTACATTAGATGGAGTCATGCAGGCACCTGGCGGGCCTGAGGAAGATACGTCAAGCGGCTTCAAATATGGCGGTTGGACTGCGCCGTATTTTTACGAAGCTGACGAAGCGGCTGGTGAGTTTATGGAAAAACAAATGAAGTCTGCAGATCTTCTTTTGGGCAGGAAAACATTCGAGATTTTTGCTGCCTACTGGCCTGAACATGCAGATTATTGGCCGGGTATCAATGAGGTTACCAAATATGTCATGAGTAATATTGTGGACAAGTCAGATTGGCAAAACTCAGTTTTTCTTAAAAACGTCGATGACATCAAAAAGCTCAAGAATTCAGAAGGCTCTGATATCCAAGTTCACGGCAGCGGCAACCTGATCCAGACACTACTCAAACATGATCTGGTTGATGAGTTGTGGCTCAAAACGTTCCCCGTTACGCTCGGTATGGGCAAACGTTTGTTTGATGAGGGTACCATCCCTGCGGCGTTTACATTAACAGAGAGTTTGGTTGCACCAAATGGTGTGATTTTCGCCAATTACAAGCGAGCTGGAAAAGTCAAGACAGGCACCATTGGAGCTTAAGGCGAAATAAAGCGAGAAAATTGGTCATCTGATAGCGGCAAAAACAACGGCCCCGTAAAAAGCACGGGGCAG
>MHYI01000023.1:2414-2781 GCA_001828295.1 Planctomycetes bacterium RBG_16_41_13
AATAATGATTTTGGTTACTTAATTTAAAAAAGACTTCATGTCGTTAATTCATATCTTCGTAAGTTTGCATTTGTAAAATAAAAGGCAAAACAATGAAAAAAATTCTAACTATCTGTTTTACTATGTTAATGGCATTTTATTCCAATGCCCAAAATTCATTGCAGACAAAATCTGCCGGCGGTTATTTACTTCCGCCGTTTCCTGAAATTCCGGCAAAGCTGCCGATAGACAGTTTTACAATGGGTGACTGGAAAACGTTTCCTGAAATGAAGTTAGATATTCCTATTGCTCAAGGACCGTTCAAACCAACCTGGGAATCTATTGAGAAGAATTATCCCGGCGAACCTGCATGGCTCCGCGAGGCAAA
>MHYI01000023.1:2841-3148 GCA_001828295.1 Planctomycetes bacterium RBG_16_41_13
TTGGGCGTATAAGAATCATCTGAAAAGATATGGTCATCCATCTGAAGTTGGTTATAAAGAAATATTGCGCGACTGGAACCCTACCAAGCTTGATCCTGCTGCCCTCACCAAAATATATGAAGATGCAGGTGCCCGATTCCTGATGATACAAGGCGTGCATCACGACAATTACGATTTATGGAACTCAAAGTATCAGCCATGGAATTCAGCCAACATCGGACCAAAGCGCGATTTGATCGGCGAATGGGCCAAGGCATGTAGGGCTGAAGGAATGCATTTTGGTGTAACCTTCCATCATGAATATACA
>MHYI01000023.1:3364-3532 GCA_001828295.1 Planctomycetes bacterium RBG_16_41_13
CATCTGGATTATACTAAATGGTACGCTGCACAGTGGGCGCTGCGAATGATGGATGTAGTGGAACACTACGACCCTGATTTTATTTATACCGACGGTACTGTTGAGGGACCTTTTACAGGCAACGGCACTGGTACTGGTTTTAAATCTAATGCAATGCCATTGGTGATG
>MHYI01000023.1:3578-4075 GCA_001828295.1 Planctomycetes bacterium RBG_16_41_13
TTGTAAAATTCCGTAAAAAGACTAATGGCACAGTAAATACCGAAGAATTTGGCGTGCCTTCTGATATTAAAACCGATCAACCGTGGATTGCAGAGGCTCCTATAGGTGATTGGTTTTATGCCCCAGGCTTCACCTATAATTCAGGGATGATGATACGGTATATTATTGAAGCTATTGCACGTGACGGTAATGCTGCATTGTGTATTTCCATTCTTCCAGACGGTTCTTTGGACGAAGGAAGCTCAATTATGTTGAAGGAAGTTGGAGTGTGGATGCGCAGGAACGGAGAAGCCGTTTATGGAAGTCATGCATGGACTATTCCCGGCGAAGGAGAAATCATCAGCGGAAAATTGAAGATGCTTCCGGGAGGAGCCTTGAGACAAAAACATGCGGAATTCAAATTTGATGAACAAGATTTCCGTTTTACAATAGGCAAAAACGGTGGTCTCTACTCATTTTGTATGGTTGCACCAGCCCCCGGAACAATTTTGAAAATC
>MHYI01000023.1:4104-4298 GCA_001828295.1 Planctomycetes bacterium RBG_16_41_13
AGATAAAACTATCAAAACAGTGAAACTGCTTGGTTACGAGGGCAAACTACAATGGAAACAGGAAGTTGATGGTCTTGTGATAACCTGTCCGTCAAAAATGTGGTTTGAGTCGTCGATTGTTTTTAAAATCGAATAGCCAGCCGCTAACAATGGGTCTAAGCAACGGCGGGGCTTGCAGCGGTGCACGCACCTCT
>MHYI01000023.1:4311-5016 GCA_001828295.1 Planctomycetes bacterium RBG_16_41_13
TTTCTTAGCGTGAGATGCTGAAGCATCCCCGAAATTCTGCAGCTGCTCATACCCGCGACCGTTGGCAGTCATTGTAACAAACGACAAAACAGGCATAGAAACATTCAAAATAAAATATAACGATGGAACAAAAGACAAGCGAAAATAAATCTATTCAAACACCTTTTGCCCAGACGTACTTTCACGGGACAAAGGCAGACCTCAAACCTGGCGATTTTATAAAAGTTGGTAACAACTCAAACTTTGGACAAGGGAAAAATGCGAAATACATATTCTTGAGTGCGACATTGGACGCTGCTATTTGGGGCGCTGAGCTTGCAGTTGGAGAAGGACGTGAAAGAATATATCTCGTAGAGCCAACCGGACATATTGAAGATGACCCTGATTTGACGGATAGAAAATTCCCCGGCAACCCGACAAAATCTTATCGTTCAACACATCCATTTAAAGTTGTTGGAGAAGTTACAGTTTGGCAAGGACACGCACCTGAAAAAGTTATGGCAATGAAGGAGACAGTAGAAAAACTTAAAGAACAAGGTATTCATTCGCTAAATGACTAAATACATTTGAAATTCAGATAACAATAAAAGACAGAACTTTATGAGAAAAATAATTTCATTTATGCACATATCGCTTGACGGTTTTGTAGCAGGACCGAACGGAGAAATGAACTGGATTAAAGCTGACCAGGAAATTTTTGATTAT
>MHYI01000023.1:5112-5500 GCA_001828295.1 Planctomycetes bacterium RBG_16_41_13
ACAGCAACCAAACACGACATTGAACATGCTCAGTGGTATAGCAAAGTTCACAAAGTTGTTTTATCAAAAACAATGGAAAATACGGGTCTGACCAATACAACAATTATCAGGAACAACCTTCCAGACAGAATTAATCAAATAAAGCAGCAGACGGGTGAAGACATCTTGCTTTTTGGCAGCCCGACAGCAGCACATTCACTCATTCAACAAAACCTGATTGACGGCTACTGGCTATTTGTAAATCCAATTATTCTTGGACAGGGCATTCCATTGTTTGTAGACATCAAAGACAAAATAAAACTAAAACTCTTGCCAACTACCCGACAATTTAATTGCGGGGTAACTGAACTGAATTACGTCGTGGACAGACAATAACAACGAACCGCTG
>MHYI01000024.1:0-2276 GCA_001828295.1 Planctomycetes bacterium RBG_16_41_13
GGACGTACTGATGGTTTACCCATGCTGCAAGCCTCATCGTGGCGGGTTAAAAACGTGACGTCTGGTTATGATATTAGCTTTAATTTATCTTGTCAAGCAAATATAAAGGGAGTATAAACACACAATGTTGAGTATACCTCCGGAAAGTGTTTTCATCGTATAGGCATTTTCACCTGAAAATGAATGAAACAACCCTGACAGGGTTTCAAACCCTGTCAGGGTAATGTACGATGCCTGCAAAGACTAAAAATTTACGTTTAGGAATTTCAAACTTGTAGAACGAAGCGATTGCTTCGTTACGAGTGAAGATAAATGAAGATAAATATGATTATAAAAATGTTATACAGGGTAATCCTTTTTTGTGCATTTACCGCAAATGTGTTACCTCACACTGTCCTCGCAAAAGAGGATGTGCCGGTATCTGTAAGGGATGTAAGCTTTTCTCCTGAAAATTTCTTTGAACTTTCGGGGACAGGCTTTGATAAGGAAAAGGTACATTTCAATAAAGGATGGATTGGCGTCTTTATGGAAAATGAAAAGGACAAGGGCATTTTGGTTGTTGAAACAACAAAAGGTTCTCCGGCAGAAAAGGCAGGCATGAAAACGGGAGATATTATCACAAAGATTAATAATGAACCTCTTATCGATGATGAAGGGAAGAATTTAATCAGGTTCAAAAATAGTATAGAAACTATGGGTGCCGGAGCCGTTCCGTCACTGACGGTCTTAAGGGATGGCCGTGTAATTGAATGCAGGCCGGAGCTTATCGCAAAACTTTTAAAAACGGTGAAAGAACCCGTTAAACACCCTGTTTTATCCCCTAAAACATTTTTAACCCAAGGTGCCAAAAAAGGACAGGGGCAATCGTTTATGGACTTTGCAATGGAAAACAGGGTATATAAAAAAATGTGCAGCGATACTATTCAAAGAATAGGGGAGGAGGTTTACGTAAGGGAAGGATATCAGACAAATGAAGCATCAAATCCGTTTCGTTTGTCCATAATAGATTATTTGCTGCAAAATCCAATGAATACGTATGAAACCGGCAAAATTATCCGGGACCTTTTTCTTGAAGAAAACATTGCCGGCCAGGTGCGGTCTGCGGCAAAGTTATTAGATGTTGAATTTTCAGAAAGAGAAGAAAGAGAAAAAATAAACCATGGCGGGGACTTGCAGGAAAGCATACAACGGCTCATCAATGATATTGTCCCCTGTGTTTTGCTTATCAGGGGTGTGTTTGGCGCTTTAGCAGAGGATGAGTTTGATTTTTTATATCAATCCGCTCAAAAAATATGGGTTCCGGAAGAAACTATTGAGCCATCCGATATGGCAAGAGTACTTGAATTGTCTCAAAAGGTTGATCTTTCGGGATTATTTGAAGCCGTAACGCTGATGCTGCACAGGGTTGAAGCTATAAAAAAGTATGACGGCGATCTGACGCAAACGGCTTTGCAGCCGTTTACCCTCCCAACATTCCTTCAGGGTGCAGATAACAGTAAAATTCCTTCCGGTAAGAAAGCAGGGGGAGGCGATGGCTATGCCGGCGATGTTTTGCTGGTACAGGATACAAGCATAGGGAAAATCGTCATCGGTGGAACCGGCGCTACCTATTATTATAATGATGCAGCGGTCATCGTGGATCTTGGCGGAAATGATTATTATTTCAATAATGCAGGCGCATCGGGCAAAGAAATGCCCGTTTCCGTCTGCATTGATTTTTCCGGCAATGACACGTATGATGCCGCAAAACCATTTGCCCAGGGAACCGGCAGGTTTGGAATTGGCATACTTGAGGATGTTAAAGGGGATGACAAGTATTTGGGACGGGACTTTGCGCAGGGAGCAGGTTTATTTGGGATAGGGATATTACTCGACAATGAAGGCGATGATTTTTACAGCGGAAATGCGTTGAATGGCGGGGTTGGGTTTTTTGGATTGGGTCAATTGATAGACGCCAACGGCAACGACGTTTACTTCAGCCGCCAGTTTTCGCAGGGAGTTGGGTTTACAAAAGGCATCGGGATATTGGAAGATGATACAGGAAACGATTTTTATTTTGCCGGCGGAAAATACCCTGATTTCAGGGATCCGGAAAAATCCTTTCAATCCATGTCGCAGGGGATGGGCATGGGCATCAGACCTGAAACTACCATAGTGGGGGCTTCCGGCGGCATAGGGATATTAATAGATAAAAAAGGTTCTGACAGGTATTATGGCGACTATTTCTCTCAGGGCAGCGGATATTATTTTTCGATGGGGTTATTGTTTGATTCCGA
>MHYI01000024.1:2323-4001 GCA_001828295.1 Planctomycetes bacterium RBG_16_41_13
TACATTCCGCAATTGGAATACTGGGGGATGGCGGGGGTGACGACAGATACGAGTGCTCTTTTGGCGTTTCGCAGGGGTGTGGGCACGATACCGGCATTGGGTTTCTTGTTGATAGTATGGGGAATGACCTCTATGTGAGCGGAGTCGTCTCGCAGGGAGCGGGCATGGAGAAGGGTATCGGGTTGTTGGCGGATTTTCAGGGAAACGACGTTTACCGGGCAAAGGACAGCAGCCAGGGGTTTTCCTTTCCGTCAAAAACAGAAGAAATCACTGGCATAGGCATGCTGCTTGACAATCAGGGAGAGAGCGACGTCTTTTTTGACGTCGCACAGGGGGATGCACTCTTTTACAGGGCAAATGGCGGCCTTCTCTTGAACAAAAAGTAATCAGCGGTGGTAGGGTTGTCTCATTGTGTTTGATTGCCTTCGCTTGGGAAAAAACGAATATCGAATATCGAACAAGGAATGTAGAATAATGGTAACACTTTCGTTTTTTGGAAAAGCGAAAGTGTTACGAATAATGAAATAGGTATTTTGTTCTACATTCGGTGTTCCTTGTTCTGCGGTTCGCTATTCTCTTTTCATAATTTTCAACCTTTGGCGGGTTCAGGTTTGCAACTTGAACCCGCAATGGGTTAATGGATCTGAATATCTTTGGAGGGGAAACAGTGAAGGCAGGAATTAAGGTTAAATTCTGGGGAGTAAGGGGGTCTATTCCCATTCCTGGAGTAAAAACTACAAAATACGGCGGAAATACCGCTTGTGTTGAAGTGCGGCTTCCAAACCGTTTATTCATATTTGACGCAGGAACAGGCATTAAAGAGTTGGGAAACCAATTATGTGCGGAAGGAAACAAGGTAAAGGCTCATATCTTTTTAAGCCATTTCCACTGGGACCATATCCAGGGGCTGCCTTTTTTTAAACCGGCCTACCTGAAAGGCAACGAGATAATTATTTATGGAATGGGATTACAAGGCGAGAGGTTAGAGCATATTATATCGAACCAGATGGAGAGCGTTTATTTCCCTGTCAGATTGCAATCGTTACAGGCGAAGATAAAATTTAAAAAACTTTGGGAAGGGAGTTATGTTATTGACGGAATAAAGGTTGATACCCTTTACATCAATCACCCTGGGCGTGCAATGGGGTATGTAATAACATATGAAAATAAGAAAATATGCTACTTTACCGACAACGAAATAGTCCCCATTCCTCTGTGGACGGACGAAGCATACAAATATGAGTATAAGCATGACCTTATTGAAAAAATGTTACAATTAATCGATGGCGCCGACCTCCTTATCCATGACGCTCAGTACACAAACCAGGAATATCAGAATAAAGTGGGGTGGGGGCATTCCGCCATCCCGGAGGCCTTAAGTCTGGCGCTGCAGGGAAGGGTGAAGAAGCTGGCGCTTTTCCATCATGATCCCGAAAGTTTTGACGAACATATCGATGCCCATATTAAAAGCTGCGTGGAATTATTGGATGATGAATATGATATAGAATGTTTCGCCGCACGGGAGGGCATGGAAATCTGTCTTTAAATATGAATGAATCATTCTTTGAATTAGGGGACACTTCCCATATTTCTTACAACATCTGTAATTTATTACTGCGTTTAATGGTATAATTTAAGGAATAATTTGTTAGATGCAAAAAATTGAAAAAACTAAAAG
>MHYI01000024.1:4136-4793 GCA_001828295.1 Planctomycetes bacterium RBG_16_41_13
CCGTGAGTATCATTAAATTTAAAAAAGGAGTGTTTAAAATGATTGGAAAAAGAAAACCAACTCACCCTGGAGAGGTTTTACGAGAGGATGTTGTAAAGCCCTTAGGACTAACCGTAACAGAAGCAGCTAAACGTTTAGGGGTAACTCGAAAGACCTTATCAGAGTTACTGAACTGCAAAGCCTCTCTAAGTCCTGAAATGGCAGTTCGGATTAGTAAGGCAACGAGAACAACACCTGAAAGTTGGTTATACATGCAGGCGAAATTAGACTTGTGGAACGCTGAACAAAAACCCACCAAAGTTAAGGTGTTTAATAAGGCAATTGCAATTTAATTACAAGGATTGCCTAACAACTGGCTGCAGTGGACGGCGGATAGTGGAGCGCTTTAAGTGTTATTTATTTCCCCAGTTACCGCTTGGCGACATTGACCCCGTAAATATAATCGCTGATCTCTTTTCTGTAGCGTGAGATATCAACCGTTAATTGGGTGTAGGTATGCTGGTTTTTTCCCGTATAAATTCGTTCCGTTTCTGCTGAACACTCTATCTGGTTTATACAGACAGAGCGGTGTTGTATAATCCAAAATAAAACAAGAAATATGCGGTTTATTCCCGGTAAATTAAATCTGCTGACTATCCGCGTGTTACGCGCAATTTG
>MHYI01000024.1:4799-4895 GCA_001828295.1 Planctomycetes bacterium RBG_16_41_13
TGGGGTGGGGGATTTGTTTGTTTTATATATTATCATGTCTACCATATTCTTGGTTTGAATCCTTTATCGTTTAATATTACCGCGGCGTCTCCGCTT
>MHYI01000025.1:0-681 GCA_001828295.1 Planctomycetes bacterium RBG_16_41_13
ATTTTATGGCACGATATATGCGTGATGTAATAATACGTAAAAATATCATTTAAAGGTAGGACATGTCTGTGGTATATTAAGACGCAGGAGGTGTTTTGACTCTACTGCATTTTACAAAAGGAAAAGGTTACAAACCTGACCCATCTGCCTGTGCGTGACCGCATGCAGACAGATGAGTTTATTCGGATGCAGGGGTAATAGAGTTGTGTGTAATTGATTGTGGGATCAACGATATAAAACGTTGGGTTCAGGTTACAAACTTGAACCCGCAGAGGTAAAAAGGAGGAAAACAGTAATGGCAGCAAGAGAGATGTGTCCGTTTGTAAAAACACCGCCGAGCAGTGATTGTTATTGTGTAGAGTGCAACAGTATGAAAATCCCACTGTTTCTTGAGTACTGCACAAATAATTTTATAAGATGTAATTTTTACATCTCACACTTAAAAAAAACACATATATCCATGCAGGGTGATTCCCCGGATCAGTAATTTATTTTCACACTTCCATTCGTCAGTGCGTGCTTTTTGGCAAAATATTAAACGATCCCTTGTGCAGTCGGCAATCGGCAAATTGCCGATTGGGGATTGGAGACTGTTCTCCTGCTTCTTTGGTTCCGGCTATGCCAGCTTATGATTAATCACATGCACCAATAGCAAAAGAACGCTTTTTTTATCCATTCCAT
>MHYI01000025.1:806-1048 GCA_001828295.1 Planctomycetes bacterium RBG_16_41_13
CGTTAACGGGAATTTCCCGTTCGAATCTTTGCATTTTGCCGGAATGCAAAACCATGTCGTCTTCCGTATTGATTTTTTCCGCTATGTCAGCGGAAAAAATTTCGTCATTTTTCTTGCCGAGTATTTCGTTTAACGGTTTTTCCAGAAGGATATATACGGCGGAATTTGCCAGAATAATACGGCCTTCAAGGTCTTTTACAAAAACGGCGTCAGTGATGCCTTCGATAACTGCCCGCAGAAGA
>MHYI01000025.1:1098-1707 GCA_001828295.1 Planctomycetes bacterium RBG_16_41_13
CCCAAGCTGTGAAGCGACGGACGATACGAGTTTGACGAACTGTTCGTCGTGTCCGCACGCCTCGAACATAAAAAATACAATCACGGCAACCACCACGTCTTTGGCAAGAACGGGAATCGCCAGGCCCGCCTTCAACCCATGAGTTCTCGCCAGCTCCGCACGGGCAAAGTTTTTGTCAAGGGTGACGTCCCGCACCCATTCTACCTGTTTTGTAGACCATGCGCGACCCGGCAGCCCGACGCCTCTTTCGAAGGTTTGTTTTCTGCTCAATGCGTCAAAATCTTGCAGTCCCGGTTCCCGGGGAAACCAGGATGCGCTTCGCATGAGATAGTCGCCGCTTTTATCCGGAATCCACACCTCGCCAAGCGTCCAGTTCGTAAACTCGCAAACAGTGTGCAGCACCGATTTCATTGCGGAGGGAAAGCTGTCCGATTCATTAATGGAAAGTATCAGCTTTTCCAAAAGAAAGATTTCTTCCTGCGCACGTTTCAGTTTTGTGATATTTACAATGGTAATGACGATACCGTCGATCATATTCTTTTCCGTTTGATACGGCAAAAAACGGACGAGATACCATGTGTTGTCCGGCTCCTTTATCTCCTTTTCGCA
>MHYI01000025.1:1879-4406 GCA_001828295.1 Planctomycetes bacterium RBG_16_41_13
CCGTGCTGCTCAGGAGGGTATTGATATCGCTGTTCGCCTTTGACAGGTCATCGATTTTATGCTGAAGTTCGGCGTTTATAATGTTCAGTTCCTCGTTCATCGACTGGAGTTCTTCCTTTGTCGTTTCCAATTCTTCTTTAGCGCTCCGTAATTCTTCGTCTTTTTCCATCACGGTTTCATGCGCCTGTTTCATTTTTTCGTTTGCGTCTTCCAGATTTTCAAGAATATCACAGAGCGACTTTTTCGTCTCCGCCAGTTCTTTTTCAAGCGCTGCGGTGTGTGGCGAGGTTTCTTTGGTGTGAGAAAGGGGGGATGGAAAATCTCCGCTGTGTCCGGAATTCCTTTGTCCGTGAAAAACGACTATATACAACTGGCTATGCGCATGCGCCTCCGGAAATGGTCTGACGGTGATGTTTATTGTGAGAGGGGAGTCATCGGTATTCATCCTGATTGGTTTGCTGTAAATAGTCTTTTTTTGTTTTACCGCCTGTTTTATGGCAACCCTCAATTCAGGCCGCAATGCCTCGCACGCCATTTTTATAATGTTAAAACTCGGCTCTCCGGCCGGAAGTTTCAGAAAGCCATCCATCTTGCCGTGAATATGGAGGATGGTGTAGTCTTCATTTATAATCACGCACGGAGGCGAAAACTCATCAAACAATACCTTTGCTATATGCTCTTTCATGCTGACAGGTTCAACAGTGTTGGCATGCTGTTGTTCTTTGTGACAGAATGGTTCGTTTTTTTCCTGTGATAAGGCTGTTGCCGTTAACAAGCTGACAGAGGAATGTATTTTTTTAAAAATCCTGTTCTTTTCGTCGATTACGGCAAAGAGCCGGCTAAACCCTCTTATTGACTCTGATTTGCCAAGAAAGAGATACCCATTCGGACGTAAAACGTGATAAAAAAGCGGCAGCAATCTGTCTTGCAGCGCCGTGTCAAAATAAATGAGGAGATTTTTACAGCTAATCATATCCAGTCGGGAAAAGGGCGGATCCTTAATGATGTTATGGCATGAAAAGATCACCATCTCTCTTATCTGGCTGTTGATGACAAAGGAATGGTTCTTTTTGTGGAAAAAGCGTTTCATCCGTTCGGGAGATATGTGGTCGATTCTGTCTTGCGGGTATAACGCCGCGCGTGCAAAATGGATGGCGTCTTCATTTAAGTCGGTGGCAAAAATCTGTATTTTGAAATGCTGATGTGCCTCTTCCATACATTCTGTCAAAAGCATCGCTATGGAATACGGCTCCTCGCCGGTTGCGCAGCCTGGTACCCATATCCGCACCACATCATCCGCAGATTTGTTTTTGAAGATCCCGGAAAAAACCTTTTCTTTAATGACGGCGTCATTTTCCATCTCCCGGAAAAAATGGGTGACGGTTATTAATAATTCCCGGAAAAGCGCGTTTGCTTCAGACGGGCTTTGCTGAAGAAAGGATACGTATTGTGTGATGCTGTTTATGTCGTTTTGAGACATCCGTTTTTCCATCCTTCTGGCAAAGGTGCTTTTTTTGTAGTGAGAAAAGTTGTGACCGGTTTTCATCAGGATTATTTTTATAATGTCATTTATACTGCGGTAATATTTCGGGGGGATAGCCGCTGTTTTTCCGGAGTTTTCGGCGCGGCGGTCTTTTATGCATTGCAGCAGTTTGGCGGGCATCTCATGCGGAGGCAGTATAAAATCAACATATCCTTTGGCTATAGCGCTTTCCGGCATGCCGTCAAATTCTGCGCTGCTTACGTTCTGCGCCAGAGTAATGCCCCCCGACTCTTTGATCGCCTTTAAGCCGGCGGCTCCGTCGTTGCCCGCCCCGGAGAGAATTATGCCGGCAGCGCAGCTCTCCTGGTTTTGCGCTAACGCAGCGAAAAAATCATCAATCGGTTTCCTGTGCAAAGACGCCTCTTTGTCGTCCTCCAGAAAGGCTGTTTTACCTGATAGCGTAAGGTGTTTGTGCGCTGGCATTACATAGACATGATCGGGTTGTATGCGGTTTTCCCTTTCCATAGCTACCACCTTCATGGGCGTGGTTCTTTGCAGGATATTTGTTAGAATACTTTTGCTGCCGGGGTCAAAGTGTTGCAGTACGATAAACGCAAGGCCTTTTCCCTGAGGCATATGGGAAAAAAACTGTTTCAATGCATCGAGACCCCCTGCCGAGGCGCCGATGCCGGCAATGTAAAAAGCGTCGTTATTGTGTTCATGAGGCGTTCTTCCCGGAGAGGCTGGCGCCGGAGGCAATGTATCCATGACTGTTTCAGAAGTGGATTTCTTTTTGGCCATGATAGTAGTTTACGTATAGTTTTGAGATAAAAATATAATAATAATGTTCACACAGCAAAAGCAATAGCGCAAGACAAAACTCCGGGTCATGAAAGAGTCATCGTAACACTTTATTGAATATTGAATATTGAGCATTGAATATTGAATATTTTTGCCATGCAAGGAAAAGACGCACGTCCTCCCCCCTTTATTTCTTGACATTTATCATTTATTGAGTCTTTATATATCAAAGAATTTTTCCCT
>MHYI01000025.1:4489-4863 GCA_001828295.1 Planctomycetes bacterium RBG_16_41_13
CCTGACAGAAGGTGTTTTATCCTCTCCGCCTGCGATGTGCCTGAAAGACCCATAACACAGTTAATTCCTCAAAAAATGCAAAGGAGCCGGAACCCCAACTTTCCCGAAGTATCGGAAATTGACATAGTGCGGCATTTTACAAAACTTTCCCAAATGAACTATTGCGTTGACACGCATTTTTATCCGCTGGGTTCATGTACCATGAAATACAACCCGAAGGTGAATGAAGATGCCGCAAACCTGGAAGGTTTTACGAGGCTACATCCTTATCAACCGCAAGAACAATGTCAGGGTATTTTAAAAATACTCTATGATCTGGAACAGATGCTTGCAGATATATCAGGTATGCCTTGTTTCACATTACAACCTGCGGC
>MHYI01000025.1:4874-6971 GCA_001828295.1 Planctomycetes bacterium RBG_16_41_13
GTGAATTAACAGGCATGCTGATAATTCAGGCATATATGAAAAAACAGCGGGAAACCAGAAATACCATTATTGTGCCCGATTCTGCCCACGGAACAAATCCTGCCTCCGCCGCCCTTTGCGGCTATCGTATAGAATCCGCCCAATCAGATGCCAACGGACTTATCGATATTAAAAAGCTGAAACAAATGCTGTCAAAAGATACGGCGGCTCTCATGGTTACCAACCCCAACACCCTCGGCCTTTTCGAAAAAGATATACTTGAAATAAGTAAAATCGCCCACGATGCCGGAGCGCTGGTTTATTGTGACGGCGCCAACATGAATGCGCTTCTGGGCATAGCACGTCCGGGAGACATGGGAGTGGATATTTTACATCTTAATCTGCACAAAACATTTTCTACCCCTCATGGAGGAGGAGGGCCCGGGGCGGGCCCTATAGGGGTTTCAAAGGCTTTGGAAGCATTTCTCCCAACACCCCGAACAGTAAAAAATGCGGATGATTCATATGCCTTAACGTATGATTTCCCGGATTCAATAGGAAGGGTCAGGGCTTTTTATGGTCATGTGGGTATAATGATTCGGGCATATACGTACCTGTTATCGTTAGGAAAGGAGGGGATAATAAAAACGGGGGAAAACGCCGTCTTAAACGCCAATTACCTGAGGAATATCCTTTCAAAATATTACGAAATACCGTATGGAAAGACCTGCATGCATGAATTTGTCATATCCGCAAAAAAACAAAAGGCAAAGGGCGTTTCCGCTTTGGATATTGCCAAAAAATTATTGGATTACGGTTTTCACGCCCCTACGATTTATTTCCCACTAATCGTGGAAGAGGCTTTAATGGTGGAACCGACAGAAACTGAGTCACGGGAAACCCTGGATGCGTTTGCAGGCGCAATGATTGAAATTGCCGGCGCAATTGCACAAGCGCCGGAAACCGTGCGTAATGCACCGCAAAAAACGAAAATCGGACGCCCTGACGAAGTAATCGCCGCCAGAAATCCAAAATTAAAGTGGAAAGGTAGTGGGTAGGCTTTTATGTGAGATTTACGAAGGATTCGGCGGCCTGGGTTTTGCATCAAAACTGTACCGGGAGAATGAGCATGTTTTCACCTGAAAATCCTTTTCTGCCACAGAGCGGCCTTTGGCCGCAACCAAATTCTAAATACGAATATCGAAATACGAAACAAATTCAAATGACAAAAAACGCAATGCTAAAAACTTCACGTAAGCCCCACCTAATCATGCCTTACGGTTATGCATTGTGAAAAACGAGCGTAAAAAACAAGAAGTTGATGGATAGTAGCACAGAGTTTCAAAAATAAAATATTTCCTTCGAAAATCCTTTTTTCACACAAAGGCACAAAGACCACAAAGGGAGAAGAAATTTTTCTCATTTCTATCATCTTCTTTGTGCTCTTTGTGCCTTTGTGTGAATATTTTCATTCCCCTTTGTGAGCCGCCAGATCATGGATGTTTCACACTGCATTAAAAAGAGAATATCGAATGTCGAAGAAAATACATATTTCATCATTCTACATTCCTTGTTCGATATTCGATATTGGACTCCATACTCCCGTAAGTACTGTACCGGTAGATATACAGGTATGGAGGATTGCCCGTATAACTACCGGTTGGGGCAATACCTCATCGCCTAAACGGGTCCACGTGCCTGTGGCCCTTGATTTGTTCGGGATAAACAAGGATCCCATAAAACACTCCTTTCCTTTTGGTTAACAAATTGAATGGTTAGATAAAGAGTTCAAACAAATAAGGTTTTCTAAAGAGGTACAATACGATTGGCGCCTTTTAAATAAAATCCATTGCAGGTAGCCGCAAAAAGGCACAAAAAGGCGCAAAAAACATCAGATTTTTTGATTAGAATTTGGTTGCCTTCTCTAATCCATCCCACAACACCGTTCTTGCGTCGAGGAAATCAAAAGCGCCTTTCCTTATTTTTCTCTGCTGTTCTTCTGTTTTAGAGCAAAATGCCAGAGAGTTTCTGATGTTTGCGGCATGCTCAACGTCTAATTCTATATGAGCAGAAAAGAAGAGCACTGCATCATCATTTAAGCCGGCGCGTTTACAGCCT
>MHYI01000026.1 GCA_001828295.1 Planctomycetes bacterium RBG_16_41_13
GAAACAGGCATTATCGGCCTGTTGTCCTTCTTGTGGCTGTTTGCAACGGTATTTTATGCAGCAATAAAATCATGGCGGTTTTCAAGCGGAGGACACGAAAAGATGCTTTTGCTGGGAATCACGGCGAGTCTTATTGCCATCTTTTCGCACGGATTTACGGACAGTTTCTGGAAAAAACCCGACGCATTATTCCTCTGGTACATTATCAGTATACTCTTTGTCGTTATTCACACTATGTCAATCACATCCAAAGATAAGAGGGGAAAAAGAATCGATGAAGAAGATGCCTCTTACCATTGAACTGGAACCCGGCGCGTATCGCTGGTGTGCGTGCGGGAATACGAAAAATGAGCCGTTCTGCGACGGTTCACATAAGGGAACGGATAAAAAACCTCACCCGTTTAAAATTGTGCTGAAAAGGAAATATCTGATTTGTAATTGCTATTTAACAAAAAATCCGCCATTCTGCGACGGCATCTGTCGCAAACTCAAAGAGCGTGAGGCATAAATGGAATTAAAATATGGTTGATTTATCTGACCAAAAAAGGTATTGTTTCTGCTAATACTTGGCATAGTTAACACATCATAAATTTCACCCGTCAGAATCTGCTGTTACGACGGAAAACGTTCAGGAGGATCAGAAATGGTCAAACCAAAACGAATTCTTGTTGTGGATGATGATGAGCAAAACCGGGAACTGTTGGTGGCAATGCTGGAAGCCTTGGGTTACGAAACCGAATTTGCCATAGATGGGTTTGATGCGTTGGGCAAACTGAGTTTGGATATCGACTTGGTGTTATTGGACGTAATGATGCCAGGTATGGACGGATTTGAAGTAACACGCAAAATTCGCAGCACCCCCCCTTATAGCGATTTACCAGTCGTTATGGTGACCGCTCTGACGAGCAAAGAAGACCGGATAAGAGCCGTTGAAGTTGGCGCCAATGATTTCATTTCAAAACCCATTGATAAAACAGAGCTCACGGTGCGCACGGTATCACTTCTCAAAATGAAGGAACACCAGGATACAATAAAACAGTATCAGAAAGAATTGGAAGACAAGGTTGAAAAAAGAACTGCAGATTTACGCACTGTCCTTTCCGAAAAAATAGAGGCTCACCGGAGAATCTATCAGGCACATTTGGATACAATCAATCGGCTTGTAATAGCCGCTGAATACAAGGACGAGGATACCGCTGACCACATTAAGCGTATGAGCAATTATTGTGCACTCCTGGCAAAGGCGCTCAAACTAACCCCACAGGAGATCGAGGTCCTTTATTATGCCAGTTCCATGCATGACGTCGGCAAGATAGGTATTCCGGATCACATCCTTCTGAAACCCGGCAAGCACAACCCTGAGGAGTGGGAAATAATGAAGCAGCATACCACTATTGGAGGCTATATTCTTGACAACTCTCCCTCTGAATTACTGCAGTCAGGAGAAATTATTGCCCTGTCACACCATGAAAAATGGGACGGCAGTGGGTATCCGAAAGGGCTGTCAGGAGAAAATATTCCACTTCTGGGACGCATTTGCGCCGTAACCGACGTCTATGATGCGTTGACAAGTAAACGTCCATACAAAGAGGCATTTTCGAATGAAAAATCCCTGGAAATTATGAAGGAAGGAAGTGGCAAACATTTTGATCCCAACCTTATCAGCATATTTTTCAATAACCTTGACGAGGTCTTTGCAATACAGAAAAAATTTAAAACAGGTGTCCCTCTTAAAGAAAACGAGAGGTTCTCTCCTGAGTACCCGGAATTTCTGCGGCAGATCATTTCTGAGACAAAAACCATTAGGTGATATGAAAAGTAACGACGATGGATTAAGGATGCTCCTGTCGAAAATATATGAAGAAAGGGGGTTTGATTTCAGACAGTATAACACCGATATGCTGAGTCGCAGATTGGCAAGGAGATTGTCCACGACTGGGGCTAAAACATATCAGGAGTATGCAAGAATACTGGATGTTGATTTGAATGAATACGAGAAACTCTTCGATGACCTTACCATAAATGTAAGCCATTTTTTCAGAGATCCTTTAGTCTTTGAACTCCTTTATAAGGTTGTTTTGCCTGAAATGATCGCCTATAAAGCGCAACACGGGGATACGTATATAAGGACGTGGAGCGCCGGATGCGCCCAGGGCGAGGAACCTTACTCCATTGCCATTCTGCTGACCGAACTACTGGGAGAGCAATTAAACGATTATCATGTAACCATATTTGCAACCGACATTGATCGTAATGCACTCGATAAGGCAAAGATTGGGGAATACCAGGAGTCCGGCGTTTTAGAGGTAAAGAAAGGTTTCCTGGACAAATATTTCTCTCATAACAGAAGTTACAAGATCAAGGAATCTATTAAAGAATTGGTTGATTTTAGTTTTCACGATCTGGCGTCTGAAAAGTTTATAGCCCCGCCAAGAAGCGTCTTTGCTAATTTTGATCTTATTTTATGCAGAAATGTGCTTATCTATTTTACCAGAGAACTTCAGAGAAAGGTACTCAGCAATCTTGAAGCCGCGCTCAATAAAAGAGGTTATCTGGTGCTGGGAGAAGCCGAAACATTACCCATGGATATGCAAAAAGATTTTATCTGCAAAGATGGCATGTGCAAGATTTATCAAAAATTATAAAAAGCTATAAGAAACAAAAATGTAAGGAATATCTGCCATGAACACGAAAGAATTGGTAGGTGGCGCTCTGTGGAAGAAACTGATGATGCTATTTTTGACCATTTCAATAGTACCTGTTGGCATTATCAGTTATTTGACTTATCGTTCAGCCAAAATAGACCTGCAGCGGAAGATTTACAATGAGCTTACTGCAATCGCCACCGCCAAAAAAGATCATATCACACAACTCTTAAAACTACGCCAGGAACAGCTACTGTTGATTGCCCGTAATCATCTCTACATCACGGCTTTGGAGAAAATAAATCAGAAACACCCCGATGCATATCAACTTAAAGCAGATATGAAAAATGCCTTAAAACATCAATCGGAAATCGTTGAATCTTTTTATAAAATCTCCATTGCCGATGCAAACGGAAAAATAGTTGCATCAACCCATACTAAGGATTTAGGGAGAGATGTTTCTAAAAACGACGTCTTCATACATGGGATGAAAGGCATTTACCTGAAAGATTTTCATTTTGAACCGTATATAAAAGAAAAGATGCCTGTATATACGATTGCAGCGCCCATAGTTGACGCGACAAATAATAAACCACAAGGGGTAGTGATTTCTACAATAAAGGGACACGTCATTACTGGGGTTTTAACTGATTATTCAGGATTAGGCAAAACAGGCGAGATACTTTTGGTAAAGAAATTCGGTGATGAGGTAGTATTTTTAAATAATCCAAGGTTTGAGCCAGATGCGGCGCTCAAGCGTAAACTATCAATACATGCTGAACACGGGTTGCCAATAATTCTAGGCGCAAGCGGGCAGGAGGGCATTATGGAAACAACTGACTACCGTGGAGTAGCGGCACTATCGGCATATCGCCACATTGCCGCTGGCAAGTGGGGTTTGGTTTCCAAGATTGATGCCAGTGAGGCATTTTTACCACTCACCGCTCTAAGAAACCGGGTATGGTACTTAGGCATCTCAACGATACTTATCGTTGCGGCAATTGCCTATTTCAGTGGTGTCAAAATTACAAGGCCACTCGTGAAACTTGCCCTTGCTTCTGAAAAGATAAGCGAGGGCGATCTGAAGGTAAAATTGGACGTCGTAAATACCCGTGATGAAATAGGCATTTTATCGAGGTCTTTTTCTGTGATGACGGTGAAACTCCGGGAATTATATGCGAGCCTGGAGAAAAAGGTAGAAGATCGCACCTATGCGCTGGAGGCGGCTAATAAGGATTTGAAAAAGCAGCAGGAATTTGAACTGGCGTATAATGAGATTGTGACGATAATTAATGCCTCAATGGGAACAGAGAAATTGTTGTCAGAGAGTCTGAATAAGATATCCTCCTTTAGCGATTCGCAGACAGGGATTATCTACCTATACGATGAGAAAGAACGTATGCTCAAAATGAGCGCCGGCTACTCGGTTTATGATAACGATATTACATCAAAAATGTTTGGTCTGGGCGTAGGCATCCCCGGACAGGTTGCGCAGGAAAAGAAGTATCTGCTGATCAGGGATATTCCTGCAGATACCCTCTTTAAAATAAGAAGCGGCATAGGAGACGCTTTACCACGCAGCATAGGCTGCTTCCCTATCGTTCTTCAGGAAAGGTTACTGGGGGTTCTGGTATTAGCGAGCCTAAAAGATTACCCTGATGAGATGATTGAATTTGTAAATACCGTAAGTCAGCAATTGGCGGTAGCCGTAAGTAATTTACAGGCATATCAGCTTATCCAAAGACAGACGGAAGAACTTCAGCAAAAGAACGAAGAGTTGGCTTCACAAAATGAAGAGTTGCACAGTCAGGCTGAAGAATTGCGGGTGCAGCAGGTGGCGCTTGAAGAAAAGAACCGGGAAGTCGATATGGCAAATCGGGCGAAATCGGACTTTCTCGCAAATATGTCCCATGAGCTGAGAACACCGCTCAATTCCATAATTGGTTTTTCTGAAGTGCTTGAGGACCAGTCGTTTGGCACGCTAAACGAAAAACAGAAGAAATATGTTCAAAATATTCATACCAGCGGAATGCATCTCTTACAGTTGATTAACGACATCCTTGATTTATCCAAGGTTGAAGCTGGAAAAATACAATTGCAGTATGAGGAATTTTCTCTGCCTGAGATATTACACGACATCAAGTCCCTTATAAAGACGCAAGCAGACAAAAAGAATATTCTCTTTGGCATAGAAACAGATGAACGGGTAATTTCGATTGGCGCTGACAAGCAGAAATTCAAACAAATTATGCTTAACCTCCTGAGCAATGCGGTAAAATTTACCCCCAAAGGCGGCAAAATTACTGTGAGTGTACAGAGTGTGAATGGATGTACGCAAATATCGGTTTCCGATACGGGCATCGGAATAAAACAAGAAAACATAGGGCGCATCTTTGAAAAATTTCAGCAGATTGATAGTAAAACAGCCCGCGAGTATGGTGGAACAGGACTGGGACTTGCGCTATCCAGGAAGTTTGTGGAAATGCACGGCGGGAAAATATGGGTAGAAAGCGAATACGGAAAAGGAAGTACATTTACCTTTACCATCCCTTTGAAACTCATAAGCAAGACACCCGCCGAAGAAATAACCCTAGTAAAAGAACGAGAACAAGAGGGGGAAAATGCTCTCATTTTAGTGGTGGAAGACGACCCAAAATCCAGTGAATTATTAAAAATCTTTCTTACTCAGAAAGGCTACAAAGTTGCAACGGCTTTTAATGGAGATGAGGCAATTACAAAAGCAAAAGAACTAAAACCCTTGGCAATAACTCTGGATATTGTCCTTCCTTTCAAGAGCGGCTGGGACGTTTTAAAGGAATTAAAAAAAATACCGGAAACTCAAAACATACCGGTTATTGTCATTTCAATTATTGACGAAAAGAAACATGGGTTTAGTCTTGGAGCCCTTGATTATCTTATGAAGCCGGTCAATAAAGAAGAACTTCTCATGAAATTAGAATACTACGGTTTAACGGTAAAACCAGAAGGCGGGCTAATGGATATCTTGGTTATTGACGATGAGCGCGAAACGGTAGAGATGGTGTCCAACATTTTGGAAAGCCGGGGTTATCGCGTTGGCAAGGCTTATGGCGGGCACGAAGGGATTTGCCTCGCCGTTAAGAAAAAATTCGACCTGATCATTCTCGACCTCATAATGCCGGAGATAGACGGCTTTGATGTCGTTGATGAACTAAAAAAACATGACATATCGAAGAATGTACCTATTGTCATTTTTACGGCTAAAGACCTTATAGAGGAGGATTATTTCAGATTGAGGCAAAGGGTAGAACTCATTGCGCAAAAGGGTAAATTTTCTAAAGAAGAATTGTTAACGCATATTGAAAAAATCAAAAACATGCAGGCAGAAAAGACAAAAGAGAGGGAAAAAATATAAAAAGGGAAAATAAATGTCCGAAGAAAAAATTCTTATAATAGATGATAACCCGATGAATCTGGAACTTGTATCTGACCTCCTGGAATTACATGGATTTCTCGTAATAAAAGCAAAAGACTCCAAAACGGGGATGGAACTCGCACAAACGGAGAAACCAGACTTGATCCTTATGGATATTCAACTGCCGGGGATAGACGGAATTGATGCCACAAGAATATTGAAAGAAGACATAATTACAGCCGATATTCCTATCGTTGCGCTTACAGCTCATGCAATGAAGGGGGATGAAGAAAAAATATTAAAAGCGGGCTGTACGGGATACATTTCAAAACCAATAAATACCAGAGAATTTCCCAAAATAGTAAAGAGTTATCTAAAGAAAACGACTTAATTGATAGCCCCCTAACCCGACTTTCGCAATTCGTGCAGAAAAATAGTCATTTTTAGGCATGAATCGCCCTGTAACCCTTGATTTTAAAGGTGTGAATTTTCAAAATGGGCTGTAGTGCCGACCTACCCTATTGACGCTTCCGATAAAAACTGGGAAAATGTCTTCATATTATTACGGGAAAAGTCACGGACGAAGGATAGAAAAACGCACTGTTATTGGCGCGTGGCAGAGAACCATCGGGTCAGCAGGGAAGGTGTGGTACAGCGGCAGGTTCTTTACCTGCCGAGTATTTTCTTGAATACTTTCTTGCCTGGTATCATCTTTATTTTACCGCTTTTTATTTCTTCAACCCTTTTTTCTGCCTCCTCCGCCCACAATTCGTCTATTTCTTTCCGTGTGGGATGAAGGCTTCGTAGAAGTTTATCTACAAGCTGCGTCCTTATCTCAACGGGTAGTGAAACTGCTTCGTCAAAAAGCTCTTTAGTCTTTATCATATTTAACCTTCACATAAGATATTGGTAATTTCTGCTGCTAAAACTGGTCTAACAACTCCTTTTTCTTCTCGTTGTAATCATCTTCTGTGATCAAACCTTCGGATTGGAGGTCTTTTATCTCACGCAGTTGCTCCTTTATGCTCATATCGCTCATGCCCTCT
>MHYI01000027.1:0-9296 GCA_001828295.1 Planctomycetes bacterium RBG_16_41_13
ATTGGAGCGGTTTTCTGCATGAATGTGCCAGGCAAAAAGGTTTTTATCAGGTTACATTGGCTATGAAATCCAGGGTATCTCAGGCGACCATCAGTAACCTTGAAAAGGTGGAAAAAGATGTGTGATGTATGAGGAGCGACAAAAGACTTTTCTTCGTGGTATTGAACATTATTGACATCGGAGTATTCATCAAAAATCGTGCATTGAAAAATATTTGGCAACTATTCAGCGCAATATATTTAAACCACCGAAACAAGACTCGCTCCCAAGCTCCTGTTTATTCGGCAGACAGGTAATTACCCAGGAAACTCTGTTTTTGGCGAGGATTTGATTTAACATCTCATTAAAAACCGGAGTTTCCCGAATAAGTGTGCTCCCAAACTGAAGTTTGGGGACAAGTCGCTGTTTGATGGTAATGTTTACGCTGAATAGTTACCTTCAGATTTATATTAACCCTTACCCAAGGTCTTCTTTCCTGGTTTCCATTCAACAGGACAAAGTTCTCCGGTCTGTAAAGCATTGAGTACTCTAAGAATCTCTTCGACACTTCTCCCAACGCCCAGATCATGAACGAGTTGGTATTTTATTTTTCCTTCAGGATCAATAATAAATGTGCCCCTTAACGCGATACCTTTATCCTCAAGCAACACTCCATATTTTCTTGAGACTTCTTTTGTGATATCACTGAGCAGCGGGTAATTAAGTTTCCCAAGATCCTTAAGCCAAGCCTTGTGTGAGAATACGCTGTCAATGCTTACCCCAAATACCTGGGCATTGAGCGATTTAAAATCTCCGTCTTTCTTTGAAAATTCCGTTATTTCCGTTGGACAAATAAAGGTAAAATCCAGGGGATAGAAAAATAGCACCACCCATTTACCCTTATAATTATCCAGACTAAAATCCTCAAATTTTTCACCCACAACACCTTGTAGTGTAAAACAAGGTGCACATTGTCCTACTTGTATACCCATATTTCCCTCCGTTCTTTAAAATGAAAATATTGCCATTCAATAATGATTACCGATTATATAGCGCTGAATGTGAAAATCAAGTAATATTTCGCTGTTATTTTTTTATTACGAAAAAGGTCAACGCCATTACTTGAAAAACAATGGCTAATAATAGATAGGAATGAACATCTCCGTTACGGTGAAGGTAGGCAAAAATGAGGGAGCCAAATACAAAACACTGTATTACAGAGGCCATGATTGGTAACCAGGAAGCGGGTTCATAGGTAAGACTACGGTTAATATTCTTTACTTCGCGTAATATCGATTCCAGGACATAGTCATTTTCTTCACATTTTTCTTCCGTTTTTGTTTGGCCGGCAAGGCAAGCGCCGCAGATTACCGTTCCTCCTTCCTGATACAACGCATTTCCTGATTCAATATCAATTTTGGAAAGACTTCTTTTGCAGTTGGCACATACTCTGATTTCTAACATACGGAATTAATTATTCGAAAGGTTTTCATATTTTGTAACAATTTAGTTTTTTGAAAAAGACTCAAGTGTTACCAAAAAACTAAAATGTTACCTAAACTGGCATAGCCAGCATTTCTCAATCCTCAGTCCTCAATCTGCAATCCTCAATCTGCCGACTGCCGATTGCCGACTGTAGATTGTAGCTTGCAGAAGGGACAATTAAATATTTTGCCAAAAAATGCAAAGAAATTACCGATAAGGTACTAAATTGTTGCCATCTTTTTTATTTCAAGTGGTAAAGGTCTAGCTTTCTATAAAGAGTTCTTTCGCCAATCCCAAGCATTCTGGCGGCTTCTTCTCTATTGCCTCCCACACTGGCTAATGTGCATTTAATGAGTTCTATTTCTGCATCCTCCATAGTCATTCCCGCCATCAAACCATGAGAGACTGGCATCTCGTCGCTCTTTTTTTCGATATGATCGGGCAGGTCTTCAACATCTAAATATTTTTTCGTGGTAATAACTACCATGCTTTCTATGCAATTCTTTAGTTCTCTGATATTGCCCGGCCAATGGTATCTTAATAATATTTTTCTGGCTTCAGGGGTAATTTGCAAAATTTCCTTACTATATAATCTGGAAAATTCACGAATAAATGTGTCAATGAGCAATGGAATATCTTCAAGCCGTTCGCGGAGAGGAGGCAGTTTTATGCGAATAACATTTAATCTGAAGTACAGGTCTTCCCTGAATTTTCCTTCTTTTATAAGATTTCCAAGTTCCTGATTCGTGGCAGCTATTAAGCGCACATCTACTTCAATGGATTCGTTGCTGCCGATGCGCGTAAGCACCCCGTCTTCTAACACACGCAACAGTTTTGCTTGTGCGGAAAGAGGCATGTCGCCTATTTCATCAAGAAAGAAAGTGCCGCGGTGTGCGTATTCAAACTTCCCCTTCCGCTGATACAACGCCCCGGTAAATGATCCTTTTTCATGTCCGAACAATTCGCTTTCTAGAATATTTTCCGGAATAGCGGCAGAATTAAGGATTACCAAAGGATTATGCTTCCTCAGGCTGTTATTATGTATGGTTTTTGCTATCAGTTCCTTCCCTGTGCCGCTTTCCCCGGTAATCAATACGGTGGCATTCGTTCCGGAAATCTGATTTACCATGGTCAATACCTTTTGCATACTGGCGCTGTTGCCAATAATTCCTGTAAGGCCATATTTTTCATCAAGCTGTTTCTGGAGCAATATGTTATTTCTAACCAGATTTTGTTTTTCAACGAGTTTATTAATTTCTGCGCGCAGATGGTTAATATTAATTGGTTTCAGAAGAAAGGTAGCGGCGCCTTTTCGCATGGCATCAACGGCAGTTTCAACAGTGCCGTATCCTGTTATCAAAATAATTTCCGCTTCAGGCAATTTTTCCTTAGTCGCTTTAAGAATTTCCATGCCGCTGAAATCATGCATAATCAGGTCGGTAATTACGACGTCTATCTCTTCCGTTTCAATAATCTTCAAACCCTCTTTGCCACTGGTAGCAACAATACATTTATATCCTACCTTTTGTATTGCTTCCGCCGTAGCATTTGCATGTTCTTCGTTATCATCGATGATCAGAATTGTTGTATTATACTTAGACATTTTCGAGGTTTATGGGTAATTGTATGGTAAAATTTGTACCTTTGCCTTCATGGCTTTGAACGCTAATTGTGCCTCTGTGTTCTTCTATAATTCTTTTCGTAGTAGGAAGCCCGAGCCCGGTGCCGGCAGTTTTTGTAGAATAGTACACTTGAAAGATTTTATTGAGCGAATCGTTGGAAATGCCATGGCCTGTATCTGTGATATCTATTTGTACCGACTTTTTTATTTTTGAGGTTCGAATCATAAGTTCCCCTCCGTGTTCCATAGCCTGCTGCGCGTTGATAATAATATTAAGAAAGGCTTGTTTTATAAGTTTACTGTCAATATAACATAAAGGCAAACCAGGATGATAGCTTTTAAGAACAACGACATTTTTTTGTTTGATTTCCGGTGTTGCAAAGTTGATTACTTCATCTAGAATTTCATTAACATCACAGTATTCTAATTCCAGTTTTTGTCCTTTGGCAAACCGGAGAAAATCATTCAGGATTTCTTCTAATCTTAGTGCTTCTTTCTGGATAATCTCTATTTTTCTATAAACTTTCCGGGTGTCGTCTCCTGAAGCGCCAATGATATTTTGCAGGTCTTCTTTTAGAAGTTGTAGGTGAATGTTTAGGGTGCTTAGCGGGTTTTTAATCTCATGGGCAAGTCCCCCTGCCAATGTACCGGCAAACGCCAATCGTTCAGAATCAATCGTGCGTTTTTCCAGTTCTTTTGTTTTACGAATTATCCCCCTGTTATAATAGTAATATGCTAACGGAACTACGATTATTACAGACGCAATAGCACCGGTCAGATATTGAATCACTTTTTTAATAAAAAAAAGAGCCAGGAAGATGGCTGAATTTGCTTCCTCCCGGCTCGTTAAATGATATTTTATATATTTTTTAAGAAGCTACGCGATTAACTTTTTGGGCTTGCAGACCTTTCGCTCCTTCGACGACTTCAAATTCCACCTTTTCTCCGTCTTCGAGTGTTTTGAATCCGTCACCGCCAATATTAGAATAGTGAACAAAGACGTCTCCTCCACCCTCTTGCTCGATAAAACCAAAACCCTTTTTTGCATCAAACCACTTAACCTTGCCAATCGCCATTATCTCATTCTCCTTATATTTAATACTTACCACTTTAAAAAAACGAACAAACTTAGCAACATTTTACTTTACCGTACGGTTCTACATCCTCCTAAAAAGATAAAAAAGATATAAAATAGATATATTATTTGTTTACAGAATCTCTAATACGTCCTCCTTTTTGAAATGTTCCCAAATATTATACCCAATTTTAGTTAATTTTAACTCTTAGGAGTGAGGGGTTGTTCGCTTTCCTTTAAAGCAGCTTTCCGGCTTAATTTGACTCTTTTTTGGTCATCTATGCCGATTACTTTTATCATTATTTCCTGGCCTACCTCCACAACATCACCCGCCTTTTCAACATATCCGTCAGAAAGCTCGGAAATGTGTACCAAGCCATCGTGCCCGGGAATTATTTCAACAAACGCCCCGTATTCTTTTATTGATAAAACTTTTCCCTTATACGTTTTCCCCACCTCAACTTCCTTCGTCATATTTTCAATCCATGTTTTTGCTTTTTCTGCCGATTCAGCAAGGGTTGCGGAAACGATTACCGTTCCATCATCTTCAATTTCAATTTTTGCCCCGGTTTCTTCCTGTATTTTCTTTATGTTTTTTCCGCCAGGGCCAATAACCATTCCGATTTTTTCCGGGTTAATTTTAATCTGTACAATTTTTGGCGCGTATACAGAAATTTTTTCTCTCGGTTTTTCAATGACTTTTTCCAGTTCCTGAAGAATATGAAGCCTGCCCTCCCTGGCTTGCGCCAGCGCATCACGCATTATTTTCTCAGTAATTCCAGCAATTTTTATATCCATTTGCAACGCGGTTACGCCCTGAGCCGTGCCTGCAACCTTAAAATCCATATCTCCCAGGTGATCTTCAGTTCCTAATATGTCAGATAAAATACATACACTGTTCTCTTCTTTCACCAAGCCCATAGCAATGCCGGCTACCGGAGCTTTTATAGGTACACCGGCATCCATTAAAGCAAGCGTCCCGCCGCAAACTGATGCCATCGAAGAAGACCCGTTAGATTCGGTAATATCAGACACCACACGGGTTGTGTAAGGGAATTTGTTCGATGGTGGAAGGACTTCTGCCAGTGCCCGCTCCGCCAATGCCCCATGCCCGATTTCTCTCCTGCCAGGCCCTCGCAACGGCTTTGTTTCACCAACACAAAAAGGCGGAAAATTGTAATCCAGCATAAATTTCTTTGAATATTCATCTTCAAGTCCGTCCACTTTTTGTTCATCCATCGTGGTGCCGAGGGTTGCCACAACAATTGCCTGTGTTTCTCCCCTTGTAAACAAAGCAGAGCCATGTGCTCTGGGGAGAATGCCAACCTCACAGGTAATAGGCCTTATATCCTTCAATCCACGGGAATCAGGCCGCAATCCTTTGGATACTATTTGTTCCCGTACTACAACTGTTTCAACAGTCTCAAAGATTGCTTTAATTTCTTTTGGTGTAGGTGCATTTTCGACACCTTCAACACAGTATTCATTAATTATGGCCGCAAGTATTTCATCAAGCGCTTCTTTTCGGTATCCTTTTCCCGGAGTCAGATTCTTTTCTACAATAGCGGTATAATATTTTTGTTTAATTTCTTCCATGAGTTCTTTATTCATCATGGAAGGAGCAACAATTTGCTTTTCTTTTCCGCATTTTTCAATAAGTTCGTGTTGAAGAGTTATGATTTCTTTTATAGCTGCATGTCCAAACATAATGGCGTTCACCATCTGTTCTTCTGGAATTTCCTTTGCAGACGCCTCAACCATCATAACAGCATCCTCGGTTCCGGAAACAACAATGTCCATACTGCTTTGAGCCAACTCGGCATGTGTGGGGTTGATAATAAATTCCCCTTCAATTTGCCCAACCCTTACCGAGCCGGTAGGTTTGCTAAAGGGAATGCTGGAAATGGATAATGCGGCGGAAGCTCCCACCATCGCAAGTATATCAGGATCATTTTCCTTATCGGCGGAAAGTACTATTGACATAACCTGCACTTCGCGGAAGTACGTATCTGGGAAGAGTGGCCTGATAGGGCGGTCTATCAACCGCATGGTGAGGATTTCTTTTTGAGAAGGCCTTCCTTCTCTCTTGAAAAAACCGCCAGGAAATTTCCCGGCAGCATATGTCTTTTCCCGGTAATCGACGGTAAGTGGAAGAAAATCTACGTTTCCCTTTTCTTCTGATGCAGAAACCGCTGTAACTAATACTATCGTTTCGCCATATTGCACTAATACGGCACCATCGGCCTGCCTTGCGACCCGGCCTGTTTCTATGCTAAGCGCTCTATTGCCGATCAACTTCTCCACTTTAAATTGTGCCATTTTGACCTCTCAATCTATGTTCTTTAAATTTTCCATTGACCAGCAAAGGAATGGTTAGTTTTAATTGTCTTATGCATTGGTGTGGGTATGTATATTGATTCCTCCATGAATTTAGATTTATTTGCGTAAACCTAGTTTATTTATTAGTTTTTTGTATCTTTCGCGGTCTGTTCTTGATAAATAATTAAGTAACGCTGAACGATTGCCTACCATCTGCAGCAATCCTCTTCTCGATGCATGATCTTTCTTATGCACCTTCAGATGGCCCGTTAAATGATTGATTCGTCCGGAGAGCAAAGCTATCTGCACTTCTGAAGAACCTGTATCATTTTCATGAATTTTAAGATCATTAATAATTTTCTGTTTTGCTTCTTTACTTATCATCGAAACACCAAATCCTTTAAAAATACCCACATTGCCCTATGTGTAAATACCTATTAACACATCGTTAAAACAAACAATATAAGAGCAAAGTATAGCAAAGTCCATCTGTTCTTTGCAACAAAAAAAATGGGGTATGCCGTGGTAATTAAGGTACGATTTACGATTTAGATTTAAATCGTACTTCGTACATTGTAAATCGTAAATCGTAACCGGTGGTTGTCCATAGAAAAAAATGCTATTGTTGCCGGGGGGTTAATTCATTGATAGCCTTCATCATTTCCTCCGCCTGTTTGTGCTGTGGATTTATACGCAATGACTCTTTTATGTGAAAAAGGGCTTTGGCAGTATCGTGAAAATGGTCTTTATAAACAACTCCAAGACTGAGATGCACATCGGCATTGCCGGGGTCTAGTTTGTATGCTTCCAAAAGTTTATTATACGCATCTTCCACCCGACCTTTTTTGAAGTAGATTACCGCCATATTATAGTGCGCCAGCGCGAAGTTGCTTCTGATTTTTAATGCCTTTTCTAATTCAGAAAGGGCTTCTTCATACCTTCCCGTGTCAATATAAACGCTTCCGAGATTATTGTGCGCATCCGCATAATAGGGGTTTGTTTTAAGCGCCGCCATATATTCATTAATTGCCATGTCGGGCATGCCTTTTCTTTTATAAAGGAGTCCCAGATTGTTATGCGCTTCCGGGTATTGTTCCCTCAGCCGAACGGCAAATTGCAGCTCCTCAATCGCCTTATCCTGCATTCCTTTCAAAGAATACGCCGCGCCGAGATTGCTGTGCGCCTTTGGATGTGTCGGCATTGCCTGTATAGAGCCTTCAAACGCCTGAATTGCCTTATCGATTAAACCATTATGGTAATAAAAATATCCAAGGCCATTGTAAATCCTGTAACTCTTTGGCGAACGGCGTATCGTTTCCATGCTAAAGGTAAATTCATTAAGCCAAATCCTGTTTCTCTGTATTGTGCCCCACATCAGCAAAAGACAAATTATCACGACAAATGACAGAAAATAATGCCTTCTTCTATAAAAACATTGAAAGCCTTTGTTAAATGCCAGGCCCGCAAACAGAGCAAATCCTATGCCTGGGATATAAAGATATCTTTCCGCCATTATATTCAGCAGAGGGGCAATGTTAAGCACGGGCAAAAGCGTTACAAAAAACCAGGTGAAAGCAAAAACCCACTTCCCGGAAAAACAACTTTTTTTTACCAGTACCATAGTGCAGCAGATTACTATAAGAGAAATAATAAACGCCCCATCGAAGACAGAATATGCCACAGGAACAACATAATCCGCATTTAAGGGAATGGGAATGAAGAAAAGTTTAAGGTAATACCCAACTACCTTTGTCATCATAAGGGCATTTATAGAGAGGCTTTTTTCAGGATAAAATATCACTTCTCCCGGATTTTTAAATACCTTGAATCGCAAAAACAAATATATGCCGCTAATAATAATGTATCCAATATAGTGGGTAACAAAACGGCCCCTGAGAAAATAAACGCTGCGCGGAAGCATACCGGCACACTGGTGGCTGGCAATCTCTTTTCTTTTAAAAATAAAATCGTGGGCAAATGCAAGGAGCGGAAAGGTGATTGCCATTTCCTTTGATAATAACGCAAATAAATAGGCAATCAGGGATACCGCATAAAAGGCAGAAAGATTCCTGACGTTTGCCGTTTTATCTGAAGATTTGAGAAAAAAAATAAACGCAATCAACAAAAAGGTCGCAGATAAAAGATCCTCGCGGTAACTTATGGCATTTACTGCCTCAGAGAATACCGGATGTATGGAAAACATCAGGCAAGAGATCAAAGAGACCAGACGACTCCCAAAAAGCCGATACGCCAGAAAATACAATAAAACCACATTAACGGTATGGATAATGTTATTGACGAAGTGGTATCCTGCAGGCCTTAATTGCCACAGGGCATAGTCGATAAAATACGAAAGGGTAACAATGGGGCGGTACGTCAGTTCATTAGATACAGCAGCATATTTTTTGCTAAAAAGTGCGGTAAGATAACGCCATTCACGAATAAAGTGATTGTTAGTTATCGTGAGGTAATCGTCATAAACAAACGTATTTGCCAGAGAATTGAGATAGACGACAAGAGGGGTGGCAACGATTATCGCAAATAACAAAATATGATATTTTCTGTTTAACATCTTCAAATGTATATTAATTTCAGCTTAAGTTCGCAAAAATCAGCTCACAGGGTAACTGTTTTCATTTTTCATTTAGCAGTAATTTCTTTGCACACTTCCATTCGTCAGTGCGTGCTTTTTGGCAAAATATTTAATGTTGAAATACGCATATTTAATTTTTTGTAACACTTTAGCTTTTTGAAAACTCATGTAGTGCGACGAGGTTCGTCGCACCAAAAAACGTTGTGCGATAAAGAATAGGGTCT
>MHYI01000027.1:9360-10826 GCA_001828295.1 Planctomycetes bacterium RBG_16_41_13
CTAATTTTTTAATCTGTGCAATCTGTGGTTCCTCCTTTCGTATTTCCGGCTTGTTTGGTTCTGGCTATGCCAGCTTAGGGTCTGTCATACAATAACGGCAACAACTTTACATGTTTTTTGGGCAATGGTCTTGTATCACCGTATCCACCATTTTATTTCCCCTTTTTTTGCATCTATTGTGTCTTTGCGGTGTTACTATTTTTGGTGGATACGCTTCGCTTAATCCACCCTGCCCACTATTGCTTCTCAACAAATATTTCTTGACAAATAAACCAATATTCCACAACACAGTAAACCGTAACCACTTACACGCTCAGGCTGTTTTTTGATTCGTACCAGCTTCGTACCTTGTTAGCCTTAGCATGTGTTGCGTGAATTTTTCCACCGCGTCTCTTTTTGATTCCATACCCGGATGTAAATATCCTGCGGTCGTATTTAGGCTGCTGTGCCCCAACATCCGGGAAGCAATCGAAACATCCTGAACGACCTCAACAATTTTGGTTGCATTAGTATGCCGCAGATTGTGGAATGAGATACCCTTTAGATCTAACCCCTTAAAGACCTTCACGAAATGCGTGCTCCATCTCGCATGGGTCGCATGAGTAATTACCGTTCCATCGTGAAACAGGTAATCGCCTGCCGTATTATCCGCAGAGGTTTTATATTTCCGTAATTCACCCGTCAGGAAGCTGGACAGCGGTAGTGTGTTCGTGCGTCCGGTCTTTTGCTGTGTTAGGGTAAGGCTCGCATTATGAAGGTCAATATCCCCCCATTTAAGGGTTGCTATATCCATCAGCCGGATTCCGGTAAAAAGGCCGATGAGCATTATCATACGGTCACGTCCCGGCGGTAATACGGTCTCGTTTACGAGGAGTTGGATTTCCTCATCGGTTAATATCCGCTTATGCGTCTCATCGACCGATAATGGCTTAAATCCATCCAGAGGATTGGCGGTTATTATACGTTCCTGTACGGCCATGTTCAATATAAGTTTCAGCACGGAGTTATATTGGTTGACCGTGGACGCTTTTAATCCGTCCTTTGTGACGGCATCGGCACAAAACCGCCGCACAACAACAGCGTTGAGTTTCGACACTTCAAAAGCCCCCAGGTGTTTTGCGATAAAATATAAAATATAGGAAAATATAGGGACACTTCCCATATTATTCCACCAGACTAAGCAAGAAATATGGGAAGTGTCCCTATATTTTCCTAATTTCATATTTCCCCAGCAGTTGATTTATATTGTCTATGATTTCCATACTACTACAGTTTAAAAATATTTTTATTACAATACTAAGGCATTGTTATTGTATGTTTCTCGGAATTCATGGGGCGCTTTATTTTCCGGAAATTTATGAATGGAGTCCTCTTAATTCATCGGCCTTTCCTACCATGGCTACCTCATGAAGAATCTTTATTAAGGACTAAATCAAGAGTATTGACATCCCACCCACACATTTTTC
>MHYI01000028.1 GCA_001828295.1 Planctomycetes bacterium RBG_16_41_13
TGGAGGCCATTAGCCTCCAACCCCCACTCGTCGCCAGATACTTTGGACAACGTGACAAAGCATCCTTTTTAAACCATACGTCTTTCTCGTAGTTAGCGACCCCGAAGTGTTGCTCTATAACAGAGAAAAGTCAAACATCATGCTTTAGCACACGCCTTAAGAAATTCTCTTTCAAATGAGAGTAACCCCATCTTAAAGAATCGGTGAACAGGGAGACGCTTGTTGTCTGTTCTCCATTTTCTTGAGAACTTGAAACATCTTAGTCTCATGCGTACCCAACAGTCTAACGAGCGATATACCTTTTGTACATTGCCCAGCCGAAAATAGTTGACATGCCCACGAATTACAGGGTTTAATGTATCAATGACGGCTTGCAGATTGACGCCTTGTGTACGTCTGGTGATGTTTCTGATGTTGTCCTTGAGTTTGTCCAGTGATTTCGTGCTTATACCCTTATACTTGCCCTTGAAATCGTATCCGAGAAACCTGAAACCTCTTTTGAAGTTGGTGAGCTTGGTTTTATCCTCGCTCAGCTTCATTCCAAGCTTCCCTTCAATGATTTCTTTGACATAGCTGAGGGCGGCGGGGAGTTCATCTTTTGTTTTAGTCATGACAACGAAATCATCGGCGTATCGGACAAACTTATATCCAGCCTTTTCAAGTTCCTTGTCGATGATGTCACCGATAAGGTTTGCAAGCAAAGGGGAAATGACGCCTCCTTGCGGAGTGCCTTTGTTTGTCTCGTGCACGATGCCGTCCTCCATGACCCCTGCCTTGAGCATGTTCTCAATACTGTTCAAAACCCATCCATCAGCGATTTTCTCACGCAAGGAGTCCATAATAAGCTTATGGGGTATAGTGTCATAGAATGCCATTATATCGGCATCAAGGACGCTGGTATACCCTTCCTGCTTATACTGTTCAAGCCGTTTGATAGCATCGTGACAGCATCTGTCATGGCGAAATCCAAAGCTGTTATCTGAGAATCCTTTCTCAAATATTGGCTCTATGATTTGCCTGAACGCCTGCTGTACAATCCTGTCCTTAACAATGGGAATGCCAAGAGGTCTCTTGTCATGCCTGCCTTTGGGGATGTATACCCGCAGGACAGGCGCAGGGTTGTATATGGCAGTCTTGAGTTCCTGATGGATACTCATGATATTCACATCAAGATTGGACTCAAATTGCTTAATACTTACCCTGTCAAGACCAGCTTTGCCTTTATTCTTCTTTACGTGTTTGAAAGCAGCATAAAGGTTTTTCAGACTAAACACCTTGTCTCTTAATGAATGATACTTAAGCATCTCTCGATATATTCCTTTCGATTGATTACGGATAATAGACTTGTCAATCGTGTTTCCTGGGTACGGATTCTCCCGGACATAGGCAAAACAAGAGAGGCTCTTGTTACTGCTTACCTACGCAAAAGAGTTTCTTTTCTCATTGAACGTATTCAATCTACCACTTTCATCAATTCCACTACGGTTATGCCCCTTTCATTTCCGATTGACACCGGAAACTATTATGAGCAATGCTGACGACTTCAAAGATAGACTTGTGAGAGAAGCTTGTCTATCACCATCTCATACAGCTCGGACTTCGGAATTTCCTTATACCTTGCTGTTAGGGAATTTCGCCCAAGACGTAAGTCCTCCCTCGGTCATATGGATTACCCCTTTTCCCTTCGTGATGTATGTTCAAACGCATTAACCAGAGATGGTTTTACTTAATCTGTTTATCCATCTCCGACAAAGGACATTGCCAGTGCTTCACTGAGAAATGGCAGTTGGCACGGAATAACACGCCACACTCATACACCCCAAAAGGTCGTCTGCACCTCGTAACTCCGTCATACCCCTCACGGGTATATGCTATCTTTCTACGCATACGGATTGCTCCATTGTGTGCGCATAGGCACAAACTTCTCTACGAGGATTAGGCTCGCATAGGTGGTATTTTCAACCACTCAGGTATTCCATACTTCAAGGCACGCATCCCTCTGACAACAGGCAGGTGTGAAGATTTACAAAAAATCGGGAATACACCCGTTCTTCCTCCACCTGCCGGAGCATCAAATTTTGCCAATCGTGCTTTTACGGCTTGGAAAAACGCCACTTCGGGCAAATGTGGTTGAACCTCTTCTTTTGTCTGTCACCATTTCTGTTTGCATTTTTTAAACTTTTTATATATTTAAAAACATAGTCCATAATTAAGTATGGTGTTCCCTGAATTACCAAACAACGTCCCTATGGATTTTTAATGGCAACAGTTGGAGTTCATACCGGTTAATTTTACGATTACGCTTGATATGCCAACAAAAATCAAAAATACGCCCACAAAAGCCTTTGCCTTATTATTAAGGAGTTGTATCGGTTTTTTTGCCAGGTAGGAAATGCCGGAGAGTGCGGGGATAGTGCCTAACCAGAACGAGAAAAGCAATATGCCGCCCCATAGTGGATTGTGCGTAGCAACGGCTATAAGGATAAAACCATATAACCATCCGCATGGCAGTAAAGGGCTGAGGACCCCTATTAAAAAACCAGTTCTCTTTGGCGAAACCCTGACTTCTAATAAACGCCCTACTCTTTTCTGGTAAAATAACCGCAGAAAATACGGTTGTTTTATGTGAAGATTGCCCTCCTTCAGAATACGGAATCCGATAATAAAGAAGGTTATCCCCAAGAGAATCGTTGATACAAAAGAGAGGTATTTCATTTCTGAATGGATAAATTTTGAGCCAAGAAGCCCCGCCAGGGAGCCAATGCAAAAGTATCCTAAAAAGCGTCCTATATGGTATGAAATCAGACCTGCCTTGCTGTGAGCGCTTGCGGCCAATGCCAGGCCGCCGCACATTCCTACACAGTGAACACTGCCGATAAGGCTTGCGGCAATTACTGCAAAAGGAACAAAAAAGGGAGACATCTCTCCAATGTGTTGTATTATATTATTTGACAGGTCCGGCAAGGGTTAACTCCTTTATGTAATTTCGGGTTGTTTTGTTGTTTGATGTAGCGGCAATATGTAATTGAAAATTCAGTTGCCCTTTTTCGCTTAAAAGCGATTTGGGAAACGTTATGAAAAAATGGTTTTTTGTTGTTTTTCCCGGCGCAATCATTTCAGGATACGTCGGCGCTATAATTTCAATCCCTTTATTCCTGCTATCTTCAGCGTGTTTAATATCCACTTCTATCTCATGAAAGCTCTGGTTTTTCAGATTCAGCGTGTAGTGGTTTGAGATGAGGGGTTCTTCCCGGGATCTGGTAATTACCCGATAAGGACTTTCCTGCGCTCTCAATACGGTAATATCCAAATCAGACCTGTTTGAAATATAGGAGACTAATCCTATCAGGCAGGCGGAGACTAATCCCAGATAAATCATGTTTTTAATACGCCAAAAGCCTGAGGGTCTTCCTCTCAGGCCATTTTCCGATTCATACCGTATAAGCCCCTTCGGCTTTTTTACCGTTGCCATTACCGTGTCGCATGCGTCAATGCAGGCAGTACAGGCAATGCATTCCATTTGCAGTCCCTTGCGGATATCTATTCCTGTTGGACAAACGGCAACACATTTATAGCAATTAATGCAATCTCCCGGCTCTTCCGTCTTCGGTTGCAGCCCTTTTCGCGGTTCACCTCTTTTTTCATCGTAAATTATTGCAAGGGAGTCTTCATCCATTAACACCGATTGCAATCTTCCGTACGGGCAGATCGATATGCACAACTGCTCCCTAAACCAGCCAAAATTCAACATCACCACGATGGTGACAATACCTGTGGTCAGAAAAACCGCCCAATTTTTAAAAGGGGAGACGGCAATCATTGAGACAAGGTTTTCTGCTCCGGCAAAATATGCAAGGATTGTGTGAGAGATAACCGTGCTTGTCAGAAAAAACAAAGACCATTTAACGGTTTTTTTGATTAATTTCTCTTTGTGAAATGGCGCCTTCCGGAGTTTGATTCTCGCAATATGGCCTCCTTCCACGAAAGATTCAATTTTTCGGAAAATTGCTCCAATAAAAACCGTTTGCGGGCACGCCCATCCGCACCATACTCTTCCCCAGGCAGAAGTGGCAAAGACGATTCCCATGGAAAAACTTGCCATCACGAAGAAGAGCATGGGCGTGTCATGCCCCCAGAATTGTAAGCCAAACAGCGAAAACCTTCTGTGCGGTATGTCAATGAGAATTGCAGGAAAACCGTTTATCTTTATCCAGGGGAGCAGAAAAAATGCGGTGAGCAGCGCTACTTCAACAATGGTTCTGTACTTTCTGTAGAATCCGTAAACAGCCATAGGATGAGTTATGCGAAGGCCCTCCGGAGGCGGATTATAGAAGTTTTTCGACATATTATTCTTCTACAAGTTCTCCTTCCGGGTCCCTTGGGTTTTCCGGCATGGAACCTCTTATTGATTTTATATAAGCGGCTGTTCGCTGAATGTTTTCATCTGGAATTCTTCCTCTCCATGCAGCCATGCCAGTGTCAGGAATACCATCGCTGATTATACTTGCTATTTCGCGTATTTCCCCTCTCCCGTGCAACCAGTAATTATCCACCAGGTTTGGCCCGATCAGTCCTTCTCCCTCTTCGCCATGGCAGGAAGAACATTTTGAGGCGTACACCTCTTTCCCCTTTGCCAATGCTTCCTTGTCCGCCAGCAGCGTAGTGAGCTGCGCTTCAGTTATTTCAGGCAGTTCCAGCAGTACTTCTTCCGCCTGCGTCATATTTACAGGTGGAGCAACAGTCGCGGCTACCTGCAATTTCCCGTCCCTAACGCTTCCGAAATGGTACCCAAGGTAGAAGACGGCAAAAAGGATCGTTGTATAGAAAATATACATCAGCCATGCCGGGCAGGGGTTGTCATATTCGGTAATCCCGTCATATTCATCCCCTGTCACAGTCACAGCATCATCTTTTACATGAGTATCCTTGTTCATGGTCGTTCCTCCTCGCGAAGCGGCAAATGGGACATATAATCATAGTGTTTGGCAGCGCCCTTTCTTTGAATCCAGAAAAGAATGCCCAGAAAAACAAAAAAGAATAAAAAAAATCCAATCGCCGCCAAATACGTATCGGTAAAATGCGCTAAAGCCTGTTGTTTCATGTTATTGTACTCCTTTCTGTCCAAGCGCCTGGAGATATGCTATTAATGCAGTGATTTCCTTGTCTGCCACATTTTCTTTCACGCCTTGTTTTTTAAGAGATTCGGCAATTTCATGCGCCTGTACTTCAGCCATAATATCTGCGTCCGCTCGTTCTTTTTCTGAATAGGGAGCGCCCATTTTATGCAGGAGGGATATCTTCTTTCTTATGCCGAAAAAGTTAATCTTCTTCTTTGCCAGCCAGGGGTAAGCGGGCATAATGGATTCCTTTATGACGGCACGGGGATTTACCATATGCATGTAATGCCAAAGGTCGGGGTATTTTTTCCCCAGTCTTGCAAGGTCAGGCCCCGTGCGTTTCGACCCCCATTGAGAAGGCCTGTCGTACATAGATTCTTCAACAGTGGAAGCGTGTCCGTATCGTAATATTTCCGGATGTATCGTCCGGATCATTTGTGAATGGCAATTGTGGCAACCTTCTTTAATATAAATATCCCGCCCTTCCTGTTCCAAAGGTGTGAATGATGACATTTTGTTCTCCGGCGTAATATATTTATGAATGGAAAGTGTGGGGACTATTTCTATGACAGAGCCAACCATGATGGCAATAAGCGCCAAAACACTAAACGTAACCGCCATTCCTTCAAGCCTTCTGTGCCCGTGTTCTGAAAGGGAAGCGGCCTTAGGGGATACACTTATTTGTATTGTATCATTTTTTAAATCGCGGGGCGATAGTCTGATGGTCTTGCAGATGTTATACAGCAGCAGGAAAAAACCGCCTAAAAACAATACTCCCCCTATTGCGCGGAAGTAAAAAAGCGGAATGATGCGAATGACGGTTTCAATGAATTCCGGATAGACAAGATTTCCTTTATTGTCCAGTTCCATCCACATCAAACTTTGGGTAATTCCTGCGGCCAGCATTGAAATGTAATAAAGAAGTATGCCTAAAAGACCAGCCCAGAAATGTATGTTAGCGAGTTTTTTGCTATATAATTCTGTTTTCCATAATTTTGGGACAAGATAATAGATCATTGCAAACGCAAGAAATCCGTTCCAGCCCAATGTTCCCACATGAACATGTCCTATAATCCAGTCGGTGTAATGGCCAATAGCGTTTACCTGCTTAATGGAGAGAAGCGACCCTTCAAAGGTTCCCATCCCGTAAAAAGTAATGGCTGCCACAAAAAATTTAACGATTGGTTCAGTGCGTAATAAATGCCATGCCCCACGGATCGTTAACAGCCCGTTTACCATACCGCCCCAACTTGGCGCCCATAACATGACGCTGAAAATTACACCAAGGGTTTGCAGCCAGGCAGGCAGCGCCGTATTCAAAAGATGATGGGGGCCTGCCCAGATATAGATGAAGATAAGAGACCAGAAGTGTAATATCGAAAGCTTATAGCTGTAAACAGGCCTGTTTACAGCTTTGGGTAAATAGTAATACATTAATCCGAGAAAAGGCGTGGTAAGGAAAAAGGCGACGGCATTATGTCCGTACCACCATTGAACAAGCGCATCCTGTATTCCGGCAAATACAATATAACTTTTAAACAAACTAACGGGCAGGCTTATCGCGTTGATGATGTAGAGTATTCCTACGGTAATGACCGTCGCAATGTAAAACCAGATGGAAACGTACAGGTGTTTTTCATTGCGTTTCAGCAAAGTGCCGAAAAAATTAATGGCAAACACCACCCATACCAAAGCGACAAGAATATCAATAGGCCATTCCAGTTCAGCGTATTCTTTCCCCTGTGTTAACCCGAGTGGTATTGTAACGGCCGCCAGTACGATAATACTTTGCCAGCCCCAAAAGTGCAGCCTGCCTAAAGTATCGGAAAACATGCGCGTCTTTAATAACCGCTGTGAAGAATGGTATATACCGGCAAAAATGGCATTGCCGGCAAATGCGAAGATGTTTGCGTTGGTGTGTACCGGCCTTAACCGGCCATATGTGAGCCACCCGGTATTAAAATTTAATTGCCAAACCGCTATTTGAAATGCCACAAATACCCCTATTGTGAAGGCGATTGCCGCCCAAACGATGGTGGCTATCGTGAACATTCTGGCAATTTTGTCGTCATATTCAATTTGAATACGATTTGAGGTATCAACGTTTGATGCGCTCATGTTTCTTCTTTTCTCCCATTAAATTTACGTTTAGGAATTTCAAAGTTAGGCCTGAAAGTCTGGCTGTATATAGTAGGGGGTAAGCCCCTGTATGGTAATAAAAAATACGCGTCCCAAAGGGGCGAAAGGGTATTTTGTTTCTTGTATTGATATAAAAGAATACCAGGGCTGAGTCATACCCCGCCCATGTTAAACATCATTAACAGGAATTCGGGAACGATTTGCCAAAAAGCACGCACTGACGAATGGAAGTGTGCAAAGAAATAACTTTTAAGGCACTAACAACCTCTGCGGTATCAGTGGTCTTCATGCGGGTTCAGGTTTGCAAACCTGAACCCGCATGAAGACAGCCTCTTATGTTTTTTTGTTCCAGTCATCAAGTAAAATTTTATGGGCCGGCGTTTCAAGATCGTCAAATTGTTCATTTTTCACCGCCCATAAAAAAGTATATACAAAGAATGACGCTAAAACAAAGGAGATTGGAATCATTATGTAAAGTATTGTCATTGTTCGATATAGTATTATTCCTTAAAAACTTGTTTTTTCATGAAGTTTTTTTGCCGCCCCTTCATCCCCTCATTGTGTGTGGGACGGGAAAGAGGTATTGTCTTTGATTGCGGCTATGCTGCGACATGTTTTATCTATTAATTAATGTTAAAAACCATACCAGAGAATTATAAACAAATATTTTGTTAAATCAAAAACAAACTTTGTCTTTCTTGAGACTTGCCAAGGGGTGCATTCCTGATTTTTTGTAACTCACGCCATGTTTTAATGAAATGTTACAGTAGTGTTAACCCTGACAGGGTTGTTTCGTCTTGACCCCCATCAACGGTTCCAAAAAAGCGGGAATGCTCCCCTTGTCAGCGGTATTATTCACGAATACACAAACAGGTCACACCTTAGTCTTTTGAAACTGGAAATTGTCATTTGTAGTGCGACGAACCTCGCCGCTGACCGGCTTCCAGAAACTCCAGCAGAAAAACCTTGAAATACAACATTTTCGTAACACTTTAGCCTTTTGAAAGACGTATGTCCTATAGGGAGCATTCCCGATTTTTTGTAAATTTCGGCAACAATTTTTCATGGCGATAAGCAAACTCATTACCCACCCCTAACCCCCTTATGTTTATACACATCTTTTCCCATTCCGTGTTTTCGGTTGCACAGGCCCAAAGGCTTTCCAGGCCAATGTGAAGTCTACCATTCGCT
>MHYI01000029.1:0-128 GCA_001828295.1 Planctomycetes bacterium RBG_16_41_13
TATCATGATCTACAGGGTCCTGGACGTTGAACCGGGAAAGCGGGCGATAGCTCTCAAGAATGTCTCAATGAATGAAGAGATTTTCCAGGGTAACTTCCCTGAGAAGCCTGTCATGCCCGGAGCATTAA
>MHYI01000029.1:140-1482 GCA_001828295.1 Planctomycetes bacterium RBG_16_41_13
TGGCACAGACGGCAATAATCCTTTTTGCTTCGGCGAAAGAAAAGCATGAAGCTGATACAAAAACGATCTATTACTTCGGCTCAGTGAAAGCGCGCTTTTTTCAGGCCGTCATCCCGGGAGACCAGTTGAAGATAACGGTAAAGAATGTAAAGTCCCTGCCCACCGGGGCGTACGTATCCTGTGAGGTCACTGTTGACGGCAAAAAAGTATCCGAGGCGGAACTGGTATTCAGCGTGAAAGATGGAGAACCTTAAAGGATAATTATGATGAATAAAGAGGTAGTAACAAAAAACATAATAAAGAGCTTTTCCCAAAATATCGGATTCCCTGTTTATACAGCAAAAGAGCTTCAAAAAATGTACGAGGTCTTTGGTGTGGATCCTAAAAGCACCGATAGAAGAGTTTTTGATACAGAAAGTATGTCGCACCATTTGCAGTATGAAGTCATAAAATTAATTAAGATGATGGATGTCAGCAAGAATGATTTAGTTTTGGATGCAGGATGCGGGAATGGGGCACCGACTCGACTCATTGCTAAATTATGCGGATGTAGAATTGTAGGGTTCGATATCAATCCAAACCAAATTAAAAAAGCCGTTGATTGTGATCGACTCGAAGGTGTGGATCACTTAATAGAGCGAAAGGTCAGGGATGTCCATGAACTGGATTTTCCTCCAAACACATTTGATAAAATTTTTCATAACGAGACGATCTGTCACTGGATGGATAAAAAGAATGCCCTGGCAGGCCTGTATGATGTTCTTAAAAAAGACGGCATAATGGGGTTTCACGATTGGTTGAGAGGTGACAAAGGAAACCTAAATGATGCAGGTGGAGGATTCCCGGGTGTATATGCAGAAGGCGTATGGTTTCAACATAATGTTGAAGAGACAAAGGCATTATTAGGACAAGCCGGATTCTTTGTCCTTCATGGTGAAGATACAACTGACATAGTGGATCGCGGACTTCGTGCCCGCTTGCGAGAACTTCAGATGTCTGAGGTTTATTCAAAAGCCGCTCCGGAAGAATATTTTCATAAATCAATAAACTATTTCAAAGTTATGATTGAAACCCATTATGATTATTTGAAATATGGACGATTTCTGTGCAAGAAGAATTAAAAAAAGCGACCAATAATATGTCGAATAATTACAGAGTAGTGATAACAGGGCTGGGCGTTATCTCTTCCCTCGGTATTGGCAAAGATGCATTCTGGGATGGTCTCCTGCAGGGCAAATCAGGGATAAGCCCTGTGTTGTCAATTGATACAACGAACCATGTTACACATAATGGCGGCGAGGTCAACAATTTTAAACCTGAAGATTTTATTCCAAAGATTAAA
>MHYI01000029.1:1565-1854 GCA_001828295.1 Planctomycetes bacterium RBG_16_41_13
TATTTCCGGGGCCGTGGCCGGCACGTGCATCGGAATAACTTCAGGGTCGATTCAGGTTATAGAGCATATCAATGATAGACGGGTTCGGAATGAAGAGATAAAAAATGAGTTGATCTGTCAGCTTCCCGTCCACACAACGTCGGCAGTTATAGCACGAGAGCTGGGCTTCAATGGCCCTAACCTTCTCTTTTCTACGGCATGCGCAGCCGGGAATTATGCAATAGGTTACGGGTATGATCTGATCCGTTTTAACAGGGCTGATATTGTTGTCGCGGGAGCGTCTGATCCG
>MHYI01000029.1:1912-5007 GCA_001828295.1 Planctomycetes bacterium RBG_16_41_13
GCCAGCCCTTTGATAAAGACAGAAAAGGCATGATGGTTGCCGAGGGGGCGGGAATCCTTGTTCTTGAGTCTCTTGAGAGCGCCATGAAAAGAAAGGCGCATGTCTATGCTGAAGTTTTAGGGTATGGGCTGAGTTGCGATGCTTATCATATGACAACTTCTTCTGTTGACGGACTGTCTGCATGCATGAATAAAGCACTGTATGAGGCAGGTGTTATGATTGAAGAGGTAGATTATATCAGTGCGCACGGCACAGGCACCTTGACTAATGATAAAAACGAGTGTGCTGCCATTAAAGAAGTTTTTGGATCAAGATATAAAAAGATCCCAGTAAGTTCAATAAAATCCATGCTCGGTCATACCATGGGCGCAGCCTCTGCGCTTGAAGCAATCGCATGCGCTCTGGCTGTACAGCATGACATAATACCTCCTACAATAAATTTTGAAACGCCGGATATTGAATGCGATATTGATTGTGTGCCGAATCAGATGAGAAAACACGAAGTTAATATTGCTTTAAACAATTCCTATGCATTTGGGGGCAATAATGCTTCCCTGGTTTTAAAAAAGTTTATACAATAGGAGAATAAAAGACATGGTTTTAAATACAGAGAAGGAAATTATGGCAATAATCTCGGATATCTCCGGCTACGAGGCAGAAGTGATTACCTCAGAGGCAAATTTCTTTAAAGATTTGGAAGTAGATTCCATTAAAGCCATCGAAATAACCGTTGCTATCGAGAAGAAATTCAAAATATCGGTACGTGATGAGGATGTTCCGAAGTTGACAACAGTAAGGCAGGCTATAGAGCTTGTTGAAAAGTTAATAAATCAGGCTTCTCCAAATATAGGAGTTGGATTGAAAAAAAAAGAAGCATCAGCGTGAGTTCAATGACAGTTTTCTAAATAGCCTTGTATCACCAGATATATAGGAATATTAAATGTCTCAAGCACAGAAAAACACATATGATGCAATAATAATAGGCGCCGGGATAAGTGGTCTTGTCTGCGGATGTTATCTGGCAAAGGCCGGAATGAAGGTGCTTATTGCAGAGCAACATAGTAAACCGGGAGGATATTGCACTTCATTCAGAAGAAGAGGCTTCGTTTTTGATGCCGCCGCTCATTCATTTGGAAGCTACCGAAAAAACGGCAACATGAGGCTTGTTCTCAAGGCTCTAAACTTAGAAAAAAGAATATGTATAAAGAGAACCACTCCTTCGGATATACTTGTAACCCCAGAACACAAAATTGTTTTTTGGCCCGACATAGACAAGACAATTCGAGAGCTACAAGATGTTTTTCCTAACGAGGCCAATAATATCAGAAATTTTATACAGTATCTTACAACTTCTATGCCGATCGATTTTGCTGCACTAAGGAAACAAAGTTATAAAGACCTATTGGATCGGTATTTTAGTGATTATAAAATAAAAACAATACTTGCCCTTCCTATACTAGGCAATGGCGCTCTACCGCCCTCATTGATCTCCGCCTTCACAGGTTCTAAGATTTTTACTGAATTCATTCTTGATGGAGGCTATTATCCTGAGGGAGGTATGCAAACATTACCTGATATCTTTGTGGAAAGATTTAAAGAACTCGGGGGACATTTAAAATTATCCTGTTCCGTTAAAAAAATTAGCGTGATAGATAATAATGTTGAAGGTATCGTATTAGAAAAAAGCGGCTTTGTACGGACACGATATATCGTCTCAAGCTGCGATGCAAGACAAACTTTTTTTGAGCTTTTAGGTAAACAGCACGTCAAAAAGGAAATTCTCGAAAAAATCGATAGTCTGACTCCATCCCTCTCTACTTTTATTTTATACCTGGCTGTAGATAAAATTTTCGAGTCGTTGCCTAAACCTGGCACAAACGTCTGGTTTTTGCCATATTATGATTTAGAAAAAGCGTACTTATATGCCAAAAAGGGTAATATGGATAAATTTGAGGGCTTTATGGTACGGTTTTCACCTGATAAAAAAACTATTTTAGCTTTCGTCATTGCACCATTCAAAAATAAGGCGTACTGGGATAAGAATAAAAGTAAATTGCAAGAGTCTTTGATTCACAGAATAGAGCAGCATATAATTCCAGATTTATCAAAACATATTATATACAAAGATGCGGCTACTCCGCACACGTTATATAGATACACTTTAAACTATCAAGGAGCCGCCTACGGTTGGGCGAGCATGCCTTCACAGTTATTTACTCCCGAATTAAGACAGTCTACTTCAATAAGAGGTTTATACTTGACTGGACATTGGACTACCCACACACAGGGAATCCCCGGGGTGGCTTATTTAGGATTGGATACTGCTAAATTAATTCTTAGAAAAGAAAAACTAAATGATAAAAGTAACTAATTTCGGTATAATCACGATATGGATCTCAAAGAAAAGCAATATATAAAAGAACAGACTGAGAAGATAGCTCAATCATGGGTAGGCATAAGCTGTATTTTTGGGACTGTTTTTTTTATGATGTTAGGGATCTTGGATTATTTTGCTACGCCCGAAAACTTAGAAAGATTCTTATATTATAGAATTGCAGTCTCGTTATTTTTGTTATGCCTCTTTTTTTTAAATAAAATCAAACGGAAACTATATTACCAATATTTTATTGTTATCCTTGGAATTATAGCTTCAGCAGTTGCAATTGAACTGATGATCCTCCACTTCGGAGGGCACAGGTCTATTTATTATGCTGGGATAAATTTACTGATTGTATGTGCTTTGGGTGTCCTCCCATTTACTTTGCCGGTGTCCTTCTTTGTAGCAATCACTTTGTACTTTATTTATCTTATTCCTATACTTATATTTGACAACATAGTTGATTGGGGCACTTTCATCAACAACAATGTTTTTATTCTTGCAATAACTGTCGTCGCTTTTACATGGAGAATTTTAAGTCAAAAAAGCCTTAGTAATGAATTGGCACTTAAGTATGACCTTGAACAGCAAAAAAAACAGCTCGAAATCTATTCCCTCCAGCTTAAGGGGATGGTCGAGGACAGAACAAAAGATCTGCGCAAGTCTGAGCAGTGGCACAAGTCGCTCTTTGAAAACGCGACCGACGGCATCGTCGTTC
>MHYI01000029.1:5239-5325 GCA_001828295.1 Planctomycetes bacterium RBG_16_41_13
AGTGTTCATACAGTCGTTTCACCGCGACATCACCGAAAAGAAAAAGACCCAGGAGCACTTGCTCCAGTCGCAGAAGCTGGAATCCA
>MHYI01000030.1:0-4224 GCA_001828295.1 Planctomycetes bacterium RBG_16_41_13
TATAGCTAAGGGCTTTCTCTTTATTGTAGTGGAAGGAAACATAGTCGTGGATGTTTCTGTTTCGATATGCCATCCAATTGTAAACGCCCGTAATTAATATCCTGTCGTCAAGTATAACAAAATCCCGGTGTATGCCGTTGCCATGGTTTTTGTTTGGCGATTTTATCACGCGAACATCAAATCCCTTTTGTATTAATGCCGTTGCCAACAGGCCTTTTGAGATGTCCTTCCCGTGCATGATGACAGCGACTCTTATACGAACACCTCTTGTTTTTGCGTTTACTAAATATTCTTCAATGTCCAATGAGGCAAAATCATAGATACATATATCCACGCTGTGTTGTGTATAGTGTAGCGCATCTTTTACCCTGTCTCTGATGGTGTTACCTGTAATTTGAGTTGAATGTTCGGCATAGATAAATCCGGGTACACACCATTGTACAAAGATGGATAGTATGAATAACCGTAGTGCGTTCATTTGTTTTGTATGTGATTTAAAAATGCTTTTGGCAAATTATCCAGAATATCCGTAGCGGTCATAGATATTTCACCCACTGCCTGTTTTGCATAATCTCCTGCGGTACCGTGTAAATACACTCCCAGTTGCGCTGCTTCAAAAGGCGGAAAGTTTTGTCCAAGCAACGCGGCTATCATGCCGGTTAATATATCTCCTGAACCGGCGGTAGCCATTCCCGGATTACCGGTGGTATTGACATAATATTTTTCGTTATTCATAACAATAGTGTTGTTGCCTTTTAAAACCAGCGTCACCTTGTCTCTTGATTTTATGAATTTTTCGGCAATCTCTTTGCGTTTTGATTGTATTTCTTTGGTGGAAGATACCTTTAAAAGGCGTGCCATCTCTCCGGGGTGCGGGGTAAGTATAACGTGCTGTTTTATTTTATCAAGGATTGCTGTATCTTCGGCAAGGGCATTAATACCATCGGCGTCCAGTACGATGGGTCGTTCAATATTTTGCAGCAGCCACAGCACGAGCCTTTTTGTTTCCACACACTGCGACAATCCTGGACCAATGGCAACTACATCAAAACGTTGTGAAAAATCAAGGATATCCTGCCTTCCCATATCTGAAAGGGTTTTCAAATGGGTTTCAGGCAGAGGATGAGTCATAACGCAGGTTAACTTCGTTGCGACAATTCCATGCAGGCTTTCAGGTATCCCCAGGGTTACAAGACCTGCGCCAGAGCGTAATGCCGCTTCGCTGCACAGGCATGCCGCCCCCGTCATACCATAAGAACCGGCAATGACGAAAACCCGGCCAAAGTCCCCTTTGTGACTGTCAGGTTTTCTGGGAGGTATTTTTAATATAGTGTTAATCTGTTGCATCATATGTTTCTATAGTTTCCTCACTTCGCGCAGTCCTCAATCCTCAATCCTCAATCGGCAATTTGCCGACTGCCGATTGCCGACTGCTACGCGGTATAATAGAAAATTCCAAGTCCTTAATATCATTACTCTTTCCTTTTGCTGTTAATCAGCGAGGCAACACATGCAGCGCCAAAACCATTATCAATATTTACCACTGCAACGCCGGAAGCACAACTGTTCAACATTGATAAAAGAGGGGCAATGCCATTGAAACTTGCTCCATAGCCAATACTTGTGGGAACGCCAATGACCGGGCAATCTACAAGCCCTCCCACTACGCTTGCCAGGGCGCCTTCCATTCCTGCAACGACGATGATAACGTTTGCCTTTAGCAACTCTCCGTGGTTTTTCATTAGCCGGTGAATGCCCGCAACGCCGACGTCATATAGCGTTTTCACCCTATTGCCCATAAATTCTGCAGTAATTCTTGCTTCTTCCGCCACCGGAATATCGGAAGTGCCGGCAGAAACGATCGTGATGAGTCCTTCGTTTGCATTTTCACGCGTTTTGCGCAGGGTAATTGTCTTTGCCTGTTCATGGTACACGGCTTCGGGGAATTTTTTGGAGACGGCGTAATAAACCTCTGCATTTGCTCTCGTTGCCAGCATATCTTGTCCGCTTTCGACAATATGCTCTACAATCTTTACCACCTGTTCCGGCGTTTTCCCCATGCAAAAGATTACTTCAGGATACCCACAACGGATTTTCCGGTGAGTGTCTATCTTCGCAAAGCCAATGTCCTTGTAAGGAAGTTCTCTTATTTTATCAAGAACATCGGTTAAGGGTATTTTATCTTTTTTATAATTTTCCAGTAATTGCTGTATGTTGTCAATGTCCATATAAATATTCTCTTATCCCTTTGTTTAAGTTAGCCATTCCAGCATAACTTATGAAAGCAATTGCCAGAAGGTGCAATGAATTTCATAAATCTTTTTGTATGTTAAATAAATGTATGAATGAAAACCAGGACTCACGAAGGATTGGCTTCCATGCGCAGGCCTGAAATTTCGCCTTCTGAATATTTCCAATAAGCAAGTCCCGCCACCATAGCGGCGTTATCGGTACAAAGTTTTATGGAAGGACAATACACGGGTAAACGTATTTCGTGCGATATTTCCTGGAATTTTTCCCTTAGCCGTGAATTTGCCGCAACCCCTCCGCCAATTAATATGCTCCGGGCGTGATGCATTTTTGATGCAGCCACTGTTTTATGAACAAGCACATCGATAACTGCTTCCTGAAAACTTGCTGATATGTCAGCAATATCCGTGATATTTTCTAACGTTGATTGTGTCCGATTTTGGCCCTGTCCCTTAACATGATATAATACGGCAGTTTTCAGTCCGCTAAAACTAAAATCGAGGGAATCTTTTTCCAGATACGCCCTTGGGAATTGTATCGCCTTGCGGTTGCCTTGTTTTGCCAATTGGTCAATTACAGGCCCCCCGGGATACCCAAGACCCAAAATTTTAGCCACTTTATCAAACGCCTCTCCTGCGGCGTCGTCAATGGTTTCCCCCAATACGACATGTTGCGTTTCTTTTTCCGACAAAAACAATGTGGTATGCCCCCCTGAAACAACAAGACTTACCGCAGGGTAGGGAATTGCATCATGCTCCAGATTGTTTGCGTATATGTGGGCGTGCAGGTGATGAACGGCAATTAGGGGAATGTTGAACGTCATGCTTAACGTCTTTGCCGCAGTGACGCCAATTAACAGCGAGCCAATTAATCCCGGAAAATTTACCACGGCAATGGCATCGATATCGGTAAATTTTACCTTTGCTTCCGTAATGGCACGGTGAATAATTCCGATAATGGATTCAAGATGCGCACGGCATGCAATTTCAGGCACTACGCCACCGAACGGACGATGAAGTTTGTCCTGGGAGAAAATTACATTCGATACGATTTCCCTGCCATTTCTCACTATTGCAACAGACGTCTCGTCACACGAGGTTTCGATTCCAAGAATAAGCATTTTACAAAAAAAGCGTAACAGTTTAGATTTTTGAAAAAGTCAGGAGACATAAAAAAACAATGCAGCCCCCGCCAGTGGTGATTTGTTTGTAGCCCAATAAAATTCAATGCTGTTATGACATTGTGTTTTGCTACAAACAGGTTGCTCCTTCAGAGCCTATAGCCTGGTAAGGTTGGGTTGAGGCAAGAAACCCGACCTAATTTAATGGGAGGTATGCTGAAATAACCGTTCTTTTAATTCTGCCGCATTCTTCAGGAGTTCTTCTTTGTGTTCTTCCACAGGTCTTTCTTCCACAGGTTCCAGTTGATAAAGGAAATAATGTGCATCTTCAAGTTTTATCGGGAGAATGAGTTCTGAGAAAAAATCCAGAGGTACATATTGATAATAGGGTGTTTTGATTTTTTCATAGACAGTGAGTCGTTTTGCCAGCAACCTGCCGTCTATGTCGGTTTTTTCCAGGGTAAATTTTCTGGTTCCATAATAGGTGAATTTTGTGGTCACCGGAGTTTGCCCGATAGGTTCGTCGTCCAGATAAACCGTTGCTCCGGGAGGTTCTGAATCAATGGTGATCGTACGAAGTACACAGCCGCACAAAATTGAGCTGGCGGCTATGCAGGGTGCTATTGATTGAAAGATTATTTTGAGAAATTTCATATATTTTAAGTGGTTGTTAAGATACCGATGAAAGGTCGACTATCTCCGCATGGAATGTTTTAAGATTTAATAAAGCTACGGTACTTTTGCCGCTGACCCAACCACAGCATTCTCCGGGGTTTATACATAATGGTTTCCCCGTGGAAATCTCCGGCGTATGCGTATGGGCGCTTATAATGATGTCAATATTTTCCATATTC
>MHYI01000030.1:4240-4569 GCA_001828295.1 Planctomycetes bacterium RBG_16_41_13
TTTCAGGCATATGTGACAGAAGGATTGTTTTCCCGTCTATGGTAATAGTATATGGCGAAGTATGGATATCCTTGCAGACGCCGAGCAAGCCTTTTTGTTCGCCATCATTATTGCCAAACACCCCGATAAACCGGGCTTTCACATGCATCAATTCTTTCAGGGAAAATGGGGCGACATAATCGCCTGCATGAATGATGTATTCTAAATCCTGCGTATTAAAAAAACGAACAGCTTTTTTGATTGCTGGAATATTATCATGCGTGTCTGCAATAATTCCGATTTTCATACAGATAAGGAGGGAATGTTCATTCTGAAGGAACGCAGCATAA
>MHYI01000030.1:4772-9985 GCA_001828295.1 Planctomycetes bacterium RBG_16_41_13
GGAATACAGGAATTAACAAGATATATATCGTTCTTTGGGTTCATAAACGCCGCACTTAAAATCTTTCTCTCCTCCCTGGTCAAGTCTGTTAAGATTACAAAGGACATTCTCTTCAGGATCAGAAGCATCATCCTGTTTACAAAGCAAACACAAGCCTGGTTTAGGGATTAAATCCGGGTTGAGTGGATTCCCATCATCATCAAAGTAACCGCCGTTTTCAAAAATATCATCCACAACAACTCCCTTTATATTCGTTTTTATTTATTATTTACAGGTTGATTTCAACTTATAGTGCATGATATATGGCGGAGAGGCCGGGATTCGAACCCGGGGTAGGGCTTTAGACCCTACAACGGTTTAGCAAACCGTCGCTTTCAGCCGCTCAGCCACCTCTCCATTAATTTATGTATTGAAATGATTTAATAAAATAATAAACCACTGGTTTCTTACTTGTTATCAGGAATAACGCCAGCGGTTGGTATAAAAATTTCCATCAGTAAAGTTAAAACTGAAAAAATGGCGGAGGGAGTAGGATTCGAACCCACGGAAGGCTTACCCCTCCTGCAGTTTTCAAGACTGCCGCCATAGTCCACTCGGCCATCCCTCCGTTTTAAAAACAGTCTTCCGTTTTGCAGACTTCTTCCAATACCTTGCTTGCAACAAAGATAGGTGTATTTTTCTGCATAGCCAGCGCTACTGCGTCGCTCGGCCTTGAATCAATTTCAACGATATTTCCGTCTTGTCGCAATACAATTTTTGCATAAAAAGTATTATTTCTCAGATCGCTGATGATCACCCTCTCTACGTCTGCATTAAGACTTTCTATAATTCTTGTAATTAAATCATGCGTCAAAGGGCGTGGGGTACTGATTCCCTTTACTGCGCGGTCAATTGCCCATGCTTCATTTAAGCCAATTATGATGGGAAAGCTTCTTTTCCCTTCCAGTTCTTTTAACACAATGACCTGATGATCACTTGTTTCAGTGATTACAATTTTTGAAAGTGATACGGGAATCATTGGTCACATCCTCAAGGTAAACTTCTGTTTAACCGTAAATTACTGCAAATTACTGCAATACGGTAAACCGCAATAAGCGTTTCAAAAATTGTAGCACATCGACCCCTTTTGTCAAATAATTTTTAATTACAAGATGTTTCAGGTAATAAAAGTGGGCGGGCATGGCAAAAGAAGCTGCAGTGGGCAGTCTGCAATCTACAGTCGGCAGTCGGCAAATTGCAGATTGCAGATTGAAGATTGAAGCTTGAGGATTGAGGACAGAGAGTTGTATTTGGGTGTTCATGAAACGTTATTGACAGCTTTCCGGCTGGCTGATATACTGGCGAACCTTTATAGTATTACTCGGCAAAAACTTTTTTTATTTGTAAGTTTTTCTTTATGTCCTTTGTGGTTAAACCCTTTTTGGTTGCAGCTTTGCTGCGGTATGAATAATGGATATTAAAAGCGTGAAATTGTATGATTGAACATATTGTCCTTGGGATAATCCAGGGTTTAACGGAATTCCTGCCGGTAAGCAGTTCCGGTCATCTGGTTATCTTAAAAGATTATTTGCAGGTGAAAGAAACCAACGGCGTCCTTTTGGAGGTGATGCTGCATCTGGGCACATTGCTTTCTATCTTTGCTGTTTTCTGGAAGGATATTCTGGAAATTTTTCGCGGGACAATTATTTCTACGCTAAAACTATGTTCCGGATGTCGTCCAAAGGAAATTTGGGCGGAGGATCACTACACACGGTTCTTTATGTTAATTCTTATTGGAACTATACCTACCGGGATCATTGCGCTGTTATTGGAAGATACCTTTGAATCGTTGTTTAATGAACCGTTTCTTGCCGCGATTGCAATTCTTATCACAGGCCTGGTTCTGTGGTTGACAAAATTCATTGGAGTAAAAAACCCTGGCGGAAAGCCGTTAAATGTATTCCGTGTTTTGGTTATTGGTGCCGTACAAGGGATTGCAATTACTCCTGGCTTGTCCCGTTCCGGCCTGACAATCTCGGCGGCTTCGTACATGGGCGTTAGTCGTGAAACAGCGGTACGGTACTCATTTCTTCTCAGCATACCTGCGATTGTTGGCGCAGTGATTCTTCAGGCACGAAAGATAGATGTTATGCATGATAAAAACCTTATCCCTCTGGTTGCCGGTGCCGGCGCGGCCTTTGTTGTAGGATATCTTGCCTTGCAATTCCTTATAAAAATTGTACAAAGAGGCAGATTGTATATGTTTGCATATTATTGCTGGGGTTTTGGGCTTGCAGCGACAATCTCTTTTTTCCTGAAATCTTTTTATCAATGAAGAGTTTGTATTTTTCCCGTTCGAAACGTCTTGCGAATAGTTTTGTATTTATCCTGCCCTTACTTATTCTCTATGAAGCGGGGATAGCATTTTACGGCTCAGCATTAAAAAACACCGCAGATACCATCACAAAAACACCATTAACACTATTTGGCAAAAACGGATCGCTGGTATTCAATTTACTGGTAATAGTGTTTCTTCTGGTAGCGGTATTTTACATTGAAAAAGAACATAATCTGAATGTATTTCTGTTCTTCCCGATGTTCATTGAAAGTGTTGTTTATGCTTTGTTCATTGGTTATGTGGCTGGTTTTGTAGTATATAAGGTGTTATTTCCGTATTTGCTTGCTATTCCTTTTCATTGGGAGACAGGAGGAGGAATACTCCTTTCAATAGGCGCCGGCGTTTATGAAGAAATAGTTTTCAGGCTGTTGCTTGTTTCTGCTTTCTATTTATTCATAACAAAAGTACTAAAGGCAAGCAAACCACTTAGCGCCGTAGTGAGTATTATTTTCAGCGCACTGATATTTACGATTATGCATTATATCGGAGGTTTGAGCGGCGCGTTTACCTATACAAGTTTCATGTTTAGAATGCTATCCGGTATAATATTGGCATGTATTTTTATGTTTAGAGGGCTTGGTATTGCCGTTTATACTCACGCGATATATGATGTGTTTGCGGTGTTAAAATTGTTTCAGGGATAAGGAATTGTGTGTGGAAAATATTGTCGTTGGAATTACAGGCGCAAGTGGTGTTGTGTATGCCCAAAGGCTTTTGCAGGTGTTAAGTAAAAATGATATTTCCCTTCATGTATCAATTTCCGATGCCGCATTAAAAGTGATACACCATGAATTGGGCATTGATTTGCCTTGTGAAAAACCCGATTTTGAGGCGTTATTAGGGTGCTCCGCGAATAATATAACGTATTATAATAACTCGAATATCAGCGCAACTATTGCCGGCAGTCAATTTCCTGTAAAAGCAATGGTTATTGTTCCGTGCAGTATGAATACCTTATGCTCTATCGCATGTGGGATTGCTAGCAACCTTATTCAGCGTGTTGCAAACGTAACGATAAAAGAACGAAGAAAGCTGATAATGGTACCCCGTGAAACGCCTTTATCGTCGATTCATTTGGAGTCGATGCTGAAACTGTCTTCAGCAGGAACGTGTATTTTGCCGGCAATGCCGGGTTTCTATCACAATCCGGTGACAATAGCCGATCAGGTGGATTTTGTCGTTGCCAAAATACTGGATATGCTTGGGATAAAACATTCGCTCATACCAATATGGCAAGGCGAAAATGATGAGACAAAATGAATCAGGTAATTTTGGCAGTTTTTTGGGGTATCTGGGGTATGAATATCAGTAAATTTCAGAAGCTTATTGAAGAGACGTATCTGGAGAAAGATTCGAAGCGGGGTTTGGCAAAGACCTTTATGTGGTTTACCGAAGAGGTTGGAGAGCTTTCTCGTGCTTTGAGAGGCAATGATAAAGAAGAACTGGAAAAGGAGTTTGCCGATGTGCTTGCATGGCTTTTTTCCCTGGCAAGCATATCAGGCGTTAAAATGGAAGAGGTAATTGCGAAATATACTGCCGGTTGCCCCGTGTGTGGAAAAATTCCCTGTATGTGCGAAGAAATAAGGTAGGGTGAAATGTCCGAAATAAATAATACCGTTTTGCCAAATGGAATAACCGGGCCGTTTGTCTATATTAAAAAGAAAAGGGGCGCCGGTTTTTGGGTTGCCGTCGGCCTTGCGGCATTCTTCTTTTTATGTGCACTTTTTTCGTTTCTGCTGTTTATTGGGTCGCTTATGATGGGCAAATCGATTATTGCAGGCGGTGCTATGGACAAAAAATATGTCATAGAGGAGATAGTTGAAGGAAGTGGTGAGAATAAGATTGCTGTTATTTCTGTGAAGGGGATTTTGACAAATGAGGCTACGGGAAATCTTTTTATAGAAAAACCGAGTATTGTTGAAATCTTGAAGGAACAACTGGAACATGCGGCAAGTGATGTTCGGGTCAAAGCGGTTTTGCTTGAAATAGAAAGCCCGGGCGGGGGGATCACGGCAAGTGATATTATGTATCATCAAATTATAAAGTTTAAGAAGAATACGCAGAAAAAAATAGTGGTATATATGGAAGATATTGCCGCTTCGGGAGGATATTATATTGCCTCTGCGGCAGATTTTATTGTTGCTCATCCTACGACCATTACGGGAAGCATTGGCGTAATTATGCCGTTAATAAATATTTCGGAATTTATTAACCGTCATGGTGTTGTCGATAATTCAATTGCATCCGGGGATATGAAGGAAATCGGGTCTCCTCTGAAACAGATGACGCAGGAAGAAACCGAAATACTGCAAAATATTATCAACGAAATGTACATGCAGTTTGTTGAAGTTGTTTCCGCCGGGAGAAATCTGGACATAGAGGCGGTAAAAAAGATTGCCGACGGCAGAATTTATACAGGGAAGCAGGCACTTGAAGCCGGTTTGGTTGACAAGATCGGTTATTTGGAAGATGCGATTGGTATGGCAAAAAAGGCGGCGGGCATTGATGAAGCAACCATAGTAAGATACAAGAGACTATATGGGTTTGCAGAATTGTTTGGCTTGCTATGCACGAAACTCTCACAAAAAAACACCATTACATTAGATATTTCCCGTTTTCCGGAGCAGGGCCAGAGCATCACAAAACCAATGTACCTATGGAATGGTAGTTCGGCAGGTAATTGATTTTTAAACGGCGTAAATCTTTTTATTACGTGGATTTTTCAAAGAACTAAAATATTGTATCAGTTTAGTATTTTGAAAATGGTAACTGTTTTACCATACGAAATACCGGGATGTTAACTTTTATGCCCGAAGGGCAGATAGTGTATAGCAGG
>MHYI01000030.1:10035-17585 GCA_001828295.1 Planctomycetes bacterium RBG_16_41_13
CCTCATATCGGACACGCAAAGAGTTACGTGAGTTATGACGTCATAGTCAGGTATCTGAGATATCTTGGATATAAGGTGTGCTACGTCCAAAATATAACGGATGTGGGACACCTTACCGACAACGCAGATGCCGGTGACGACAAAATCCTGGCGCGCGCTCAAAGGGAACGCTTAGAGCCTGCGGAGCTTGTGGAAATATATACGCGCAGTTATTTTGAAGATATGGACGCGCTGAACAATCTCAGGCCGGATATTTCTCCAAGGGCTACAGCGTATATACCAGAACAGATAGAACTTATAGAAAAGTTGGTCGGGAAGGGGTATGCGTATGCGTCCAATGGTTCTGTTTATTTTGAAGTAAGCAAATTCAGGGAATACGGAAAACTCTCGGGACGAAAGCAGGAAGATCTAGAGGCGGGCGCAAGGATAGAAATTAACCCGGAGAAAAGGAATCCCAATGATTTTGCGCTTTGGAAAAAGGCGGAGCCTGCGCATATTATGAGGTGGAAAAGCCCGTGGGGAGAAGGATTCCCAGGATGGCATCTTGAATGTTCCGCAATGTCAATGAAATATCTTGGCGAATCGTTAGACATTCATGGCGGAGGCATTGAGAATATGTTCCCTCATCATGAATGCGAAATCGCGCAGAGCGAGGCGGCAAACGATATGACCTTTGTTCGTTATTGGATTCATAATAATATGGTTACCGTAAACGGGCAAAAAATGGGAAAATCCCTGGGAAATTTTGTAACCCTCAAGGATGCGTTTAAAAAATACCATCCGTTAACGATACGATTCTTTATCCTCTCAACCCACTACCGCAGTCCGCTCGATTTTAGCAATGAGGCGCTGGATGCTGCGGATAAAGGTTTGAAACGTTTGCTTAATACGATAAAGAGGGTACGGCGGCAAATAGATGAAGCTGCGAATGGAAAAACGACTGCTCTTGTTTATGAAAAACTGGAAGAGCATAAAAAGGCGTTTCTCGATGCCATGGATGAGGATATTAATACATCAGGCGCTATTGCAGCCCTTTTTGATTTGTCTAAAGAGGTGAATGCCTTATTGGATTCCAATGAAGAAGTGAGCAGAAAATGCCTGGAAGATATAAATTCACTCTATCAGGAACTTGGGGGGGGCATACTCGGTATTGTCCCGGCGCGCAAAGAAGTGAAGGCTGAAAAATGGCAGGATATTGAGGATGATTTCAGCGAAGGCGATAAAAGCACATTGAAAGAAGTAATGGAAGTTCTTATCGATACCCGAAACCAACTCCGGAAGGAGAAACTCTTTCAATTGTCAGATTTTATTAGAGACAAACTCACAGAAATAGGAATAACACTGGAAGATACACCAGACGCCACTTTGTGGAAGAAAAGGTGAAAAAATGGAATTTCATTGGAGCGATGATTTATCTCCTGGCGTTCTCAAAAGACAGATAACGAAACTTGTTGACATTGGACGGGCGCTCTCCGGAGAGAGGAATCTGGATAAACTGCTTGAGATGATTGTTGATGAAGCCCGCAGATTTACGAATGCCGACGCAGGCACTCTTTATATTAGGGAAGGCGAATATCTGAAATTTAAGATACTCCAAAATGTTTCTATGAACGTCAGGATGGGGGGATGCTCAGGAAATGAAATAACATTTCCTCCGGTTGAATTGAAGGAGTCGAATGTTTCAGCTTATGCGGCAATTAAAGATATCAGTGTTAATATTCCGGATGTTTATGACTCCGAATTATTTGACTTTACCGGGCCTAAAAAATTTGACGCCACCACCAAGTACCGGACAAAATCCATGCTTGTCGTCCCCATGAAGAATCATGAGAATGACGTTATCGGCGTTCTTCAGCTTATTAACGCTCAGGAGAGGCGAACGGGAGAGGTGATTCCCTTTTCCGCTGATTTTGAAAATCTTGTACATTCGCTTGCCTCACAGGCTGCTGTCGCATTTACGAATGCAAAGTTGATCAGGGATATGGAAGAGTTGTTTAGCTCTTTTGTAAAAGTAATGGCTACTGCGATTGACGAAAAATCCCACGTTACCGGCGGACATATCCAGCGTGTTGCTGAGTTAACTATGATGATGGCAAAAGCAATGAACGAACAAAAAGAAGGACCTTTTGCGCATGTTTATTTTAATGAAGATCAGATGCACGAATTGCGAACTGCCGCATGGATGCATGATATTGGAAAAGTCACTACTCCGGTAAATGTCGTTGAAAAGGGAAACAAACTTGAGGCGATTTTTGACCGGATTCATTATGTGGAATTGCGTTTTAATTATTTAATCCAGCAGGCGGAAAAAGGGTACTTTCAGAAAAAAGCAGAGTTGCTGGAAAAGCAGGCTGAAAAAAATGAGATTGAGAAATTGGAGAAAGAAGCGCTCAGAGAGGTCTGCGCATTGAAGGAAATGAAAGAATTTGTGCTCCAATGTAACAGGCCGGGAGAGTTTCTGGAAAATGAAAAAATAGATCGATTGAAAAACATAAGCAAATTAACCTACATAGATGCAAACGGGCATGAACAAAATTATTTGACTGAAGATGAATTGAAAAACCTTTCCATCCGTAAAGGAAGTATAACGGAAGAGGAACGGAAAATTATGCAGAATCATGCTGCCGTAACGTTGAAGATGCTTAAGCAGATCCCTTTTACAAAAAAACTTAAGAACGTGCCCTATTTTGCCGGGACGCACCATGAGTATATTAATGGGAAAGGATACCCGCTTGGGCTGAATGGCGATAATATACCGATTGAAGGCCGCCTGATTGCCGTTGCAGATATTACAGAAGCCCTTACGGCTGCTGATCGTCCGTACAAAAAAGCCATGCCACTGGAAAAGGTATATGAAATATTGGCGTCTATGGCAAAAAATGAAGAGCTGGACAAAAATCTGGTGGAGTTTCTGATAAAAGAGAAAATTTACGAACGCTATGTGGAAGAAAAGAAGAAAAAAGAGGAAAAAGAAAATGATGTGCCGACGGCATAAATCCCAAATCCCAAATCCCAAATCGTAAATCGTAAATCCCAAATCGTAAATCGTAAATCCCAAATCGTAAATTGTAAATCGTAAATAGAATATATGGCAAAATTAAAATTGGATTTACACGATATCTGTAAAAATGGTTCTTTGATTGAAAAAGAATTGAACCGGGCAATAAATGAAGCGGTTGAGAAAAGGATTGCACTTGTGGAAATTATTCCGGGAAAAGGAAGCGGGCAGTTGAAGAAGGCCGTCCTGAGATTCCTCAACCGTCCTGAAATAAAAAAATTGTATCACCGGATTGACAAAGACCGTGATAATTTTGGAAGGCTTTTTGTACGGTTTAAACATTGAGTGAATGGCAGTTGTTTTCGCAACTATACCGCGATTATTGACAATACTCTTTGTATCCGGCCATATAGGCAATGATCTTCTTTTTTGCCTCGGGGCGTAAATCCTGTTTTAAGTCTTCATTCACTAAAACCTGTTCTACACTCTTCCATACTTCACACAAATCCATATTGAGAAATAATTGCGATTTAACAATGGCAAAAATCATTGAAACGGTGAAACTGTTGTTTAGTGTTTTATATGCTTCTTCCAGTATTGGCAAGGCATTTTCCGGATGGGAAAAATTATCCATTGCCATGAGATAGCCGAGGCAAAATATTTCATCCGCGCTGAGGAAGTCTGTATCCAATTGAACAAAAGGCACATGGTAGAGCAACGCCAGATAGTACATATAAAATTCAGCATTGTTGTTTCCTTCAAATTTCCATGACAGGGCGTTTATTACGGCGGCTTTTTCGTCTATGGGATTCTCCGGAGAGGAAAGAAATTCCGCTATTTCAAGTCCCAGCACATTTTGTAAATGTGTACGTTGAACCATTTTCACATCCATGTAAGCTTCATAAAATTCAGTGGACGTAAGAGGTGAGTCTGCCAAAGCAATGGGTGCATCTGCCGAAGCAATTGTGTGAGACAAAAAAAACGTATTTAAGATAAGGGCGAATGCCACTATTTTTTTCATATCAAATTATTCTCATTTAAAGTGGAGGGAAATAATTTTACGTATGGAGGCGTTTCTCTGCTTAATATCTTGTTTTGGGATTGTAAGCAACAAATATTCCTTCTCTTCTATCAGTGCAACAGTAATAGCTACTATACTACATGATAAATCCGAATATTACTAAATTTTAATTTTTTTAACTACCAACTACCAGCCTTTCACCGTGAAACAGTATTGCTCTTGTGTGTTGAGGCTTATCCTTGATATGGCAGTACAAGAACGTATAATAGACAGCAATCCTGTGGTGGAATTCAGACGGTTAAATAAGGATTAAGCCAATAAACAGGGAGTACCAAATGTGGATTCAGGTGTATCCCAGATGAATATTAACAGGAGGAAAAAGGGTTCATTCCGGATAAAATAATATGCGAAACTATCTCATTACCATACTGTTGCTTTGTTGCAGCAATGTTTTTATGACGTTTGCATGGTATGGACACTTAAAGAATTTGTCTCATAAAACATGGATTATTGCAGCCCTTGTTAGCTGGGGCATTGCCTTGTTTGAATATATGCTTCAAGTGCCCGCAAACCGTATTGGGCATCAGGTGATGAATATCGGGCAACTGAAAATACTTCAGGAGGTAATCACCCTTATGGTATTTGTGCCATTTTCCGTGATTTACATGAAAGAAAAGATACATTTGGATTATTTGTGGGCCGGTATATGTTTATTCGGGGCAGTCTATTTTATTTTTCGTCCTAAACTTCTTCCATAGCAGTTTCCGCCAAGGCGGTTAGCGCCTCTGCGTATCTTACGGCGGGTAATATTATTAAACAAAAAAGAGGAGTATTTTATGGCTGATTTTCATCAGGAAGGAACGATTACCACGTTACATGATATATACAGGGTCTTTGATCCAAATGAGTATTTAAAAAATTTGGAGGAAAAGCTTGAGGATTATGCACGCCAGGTAAGAATTTGTCTTTTGCTGCCCTGCCTTTACAGTGAACTTGAAAATACGGAAGTCATGGAACGTATTGTTGGGGAAATTAAAAAAGTACGTTATTTGCGTAATGTTGTTATTGCCCTGGGAGGCGCTCCGGATGAAGAGAAGTTCCGGGATGCAAAAAAATACTTTGGAAGGCTTCGTACAACAAAACGCGATGTTAAAATTGTTTGGGTTGAAGGGCCGCGCATTCAGGAGATATTTCAGCGCATCCGGGAACGTGAGATTCAGACAGGTATTCAGGGAAAAGGCCAATCGGTGTGGATTGCCCTTGGTTATATACTTTCAATGGGCAATGTGGATGTCATAGCGCTTCATGATTGCGACATTGTAACCTATGACCGCATATTTTTAGGGAGGCTCATTGAGCCTGCCGCAAATCCGAATAACGAGTATGAGTTTTGTAAAGGGTATTATGCCCGTGTTTCACTTACGGACAGATCAATCAAAGGCAGGGTGACAAGACTGTTTGTGATTCCTTTTGTCGATTCAATGATGAGAATAATGAATACGTATGGACATAAAGAACTAGAGCGTTTTTTCGGATATCATCGTATATTCAAATATCCGCTGGCTGGCGAGTTCAGCTTAAGCGCCCGATTGGCAAGGGGTATTAATATTGCTTATGATTGGGGACTTGAGGTGGCTACGCTATCCGAGGTGTATCACAATACAATGAATAGAAAAATCGCACAGGTGGATCTCTCCAAGAACTATGAGCATAAACATCAGGATCTTTCTGCAGACGATTCAAGCAAGGGATTACACAGAATGGCAGTGGATATTGCCACTTTCTTTCTCCATTATATGCGTTCTCACGGAGTGCCTCTGGACGATGCCTTTGTTGATATGATGCTTCATACCTATTACGATAATGCCCTGAAATTTATTAAGTATTATAGCGATGATGCCGAAATGAACAATCTGATCTTAAATCGTCATGAAGAGGAACTTGCCGTGCGGCATTTTCGCGGAGTTTTGTGGACGGCATGGGAACAGAGCAGGGGACCCAGAGAAGCAACCCTTATACCATCCTGGAACAGGGTTACGTATAGCCTTTCCGATATATATACGAATCTCTATGAAGCCGTTGAAAAGGATAATGAATAGTTATGGTTTGATGAGGTACGATTTGAGATTTAAATCGTAAATGAGGTACATTATGGAAACAGGGATAATGCTATGTATGCAAAAACACCGATTGTGTCTTTTGTAGGAAAATCGAACAGCGGAAAAACAACGCTTATTGTCAAGGTCATTAAAGAATTAAAATTAAGGGGGCTTAGGGTTGCTACCATAAAACATACCCATCATAATGTTGATATGGATACGAAAGGCAAAGATAGCTGGAAACATTCACAGGCAGGGGCAGATGCTGTCATCATTGTCTCTGAAAACAAGATGGGTCTTTTTCGGACGACGCAAAAAAGGGTTTTATTGAAGGAAATGGTGGAAACCTATCTCAGGGATTTCGATATAATAATACTTGAAGGATATAAGACAGAACCCATTCCCAAAATAGAAGTCTTTAGGACAGAGAACAGTGATCAGATGGTGTGCCGGGATGATGAACATTTAATTGCAGTAATAGGCGACAAAGATCCAATGATGAATGTGCCTTATTTGCATATTGATGCGGATGTTCGAAAGATTGTGGATTTTATTATGTCATATCTGAAAATAAATGAATAAAAGCAAAACAACAGGGTTTCTTATTTTGGTAATAGCGGCTGTTTGTTTCGTTTCGCAAAAAAGGGGAACGGCTGAAATATTTGGCATAAATGAAAAAATAAATGCGCAGAGATTATGGGAATATATGACAAAAGAAAATCCCTACCAATGCTATCCGGCATGGCCCGGCAAAGAGGGCATTTATGAGAGTACTATGCCTCCCGGCGACATTTTGCGGCTGTATATAAATGACCTTGCACTGGATACTGTTGTCAACAAAAAAGGAATATTCCCCAACGGCTCTCTCCTGATAAAAGAAATCTATACAGAAGAAAATAAGGTGTCTTTGCTTACCGTGATGTATAAAGAGAAGGGGTTTGATCCGCACGGAAATGACTGGTACTGGGTAAAATACGGTCATGACGGGGAAGTTAAATTGGAAGGAAGGGTAGGATTATGCATAGAATGCCATGTGGGCGTTGCAGATAATGACTATGTATTCACGGGAAGTATAAAGAAATAAAAAGCGTGGTAACACTTTAGTCTTTTGAAACTGGAAATTGTCATTTGTAGTGCGACGAGGTTCGTCGCACTATTTGAGCATACCCTATTCCTTATCGCACAACTTTTTTTGGTGCGACGAACCTCGTCGCTCTACACTCTGCGTAATCTGTGGTTCCTCTTTCGTATTTCGTGTTTCGTGCTTGTTTGTTTCTGGCCATGCCATCTGAGGTTATTCTTCGTTATCGAAGATGATGGTAATGGCATGTTCTGATGTCTCCAGGCGGGTTCAGGTTTGCAACCTGAATCCCCACGTTTTATATTGTTCCTGACTGCTAGTAGGGGGGGATTTAGCCATTTTAGATACATA